>JAUSOA010000014.1 GCA_030656435.1 Acholeplasmataceae bacterium
GGCTTGGGGTACTGTTTACTACTCAAATAACGATTTTAACACAGCAAGTGAACTGAGCGACCATAGCTTTACCCATGGTTATCTCGTCTATGCATCTGGAGTTCTTTCGATGTATGATGATTCATTTGTTGATGATTATGGTGATATGGTATCTCTTTTACTTAACGATTATATGTATCCAAAAAAGAACGATTATGAGTTTGAATACCTAAGATCCTTTGACCCTTGGGCAGGACACACTTGGGCTCACGGATTTGGTACATTTGCTGAAGGAAACAACATAGAATCCTCTAGTGAAGCACTACAATCGTGGCTTGGTGGATACCTATGGGCTTTAGAAACTGGTGATAAAGAGCTTAGAGATGCAGCTATTTATGGTTTCGCTCATGAGCTTAGCTCAGCTAAAACATATATGTTTGATTATTCTGAAACTGTATTTAAAGATAAATATAGCCAGTATGCATCGGTAGCAGGTATGATTTGGGGTGGAAAATACGATTATGCAACATGGTTTGGTGCGAATCCAACATTCATCTATGGTATTCAATGGTTGCCTAATGGAGAATATTTATCCAATTATGCCGTTACTGACGATGAAAAAAATAGGCTTTCAGAAATATATACCGATTACCTATCCGAAAAAAATGGAACTATCGATACTTGGTTTGCCAATATGTGGAGTATTCAAGCCTTAATTGATCCATCGATTGCACTGGGTTTATTTGATGCAAATAAGATCTTAACTGATGATTATCCAAGTGATTTATCGCAAACCTACTATCTGATTCATGGGTTAAAAACAATGGGTACGAAAACTTCATCTTATATCATGCAAATTCATCCACACGCTACATCATCTATTTATGCCAATTCTAATGGTGAGGTTTACGCAATGGTTTGGAATGCTAGTGATAAAGAAGAAAAAGTAACATTTGTGAGTTCGACTGGAGTAACACTTCAAAAAACAGTTGCTGCAAGAAGCTTTACCTCGATAAAAATATCAGGATAACTTTATAGAATTTAAAAGGGCAAAATCATTTGCCCTTTTTTTAGTCTTATTTATTCATTTTTAGCAAATACACGTACATAATCAACTTCCATCAATACTGGTTGTTCAAAAATAGAAAGATTAGGTAGTATATTACCATCGAAATCTCCACCAACTGCTAGATTTAAGATAATATAAAACGATTGATCAAACGGTGCTGGATAAGCATACCCTGTTGAAGACCAGTTTGTGACTGTATGGTATAAAACATCATTAACATAAAATCTCATAACTGTTTCTTCCCATTCAACCGCATATAGATTGAAATCATTAATTGATTTTCCAGAAGTGAAACTATATGATCTAGATGTGTATCTATTATCTGGCCATGATCCACCAAAATGAATAGCACTTGTAACTTTAAAGGGGAGTCTTCCTCTAGCTTCCATAATATCAATTTCGCCTGAGTTAGCCCAACCACCATAAACATTATCCTGAGGCATTAACCAAAATGCTGGCCACAAGCCATCACCTGACGGAAGTTTAATGAGTGCTTCAAATCGACCATATTTTTGATTGAATGTATTTTTTGTCCAAAGTCGAGCAGATGTATAAAATTTTCCACCAAAGGATTCATTTTTCGCTTCAATTTGAAGAATGGAGTCAATTATCTTCACATTCTGGCTTCTATAAAATTGCTGTTCATTGTTACCCCAATTGGTTAAACCATATGCTGTACCTGTACCAAGCTGATAACCCCATTTACTTAAATCGAGTCCATTGGCATCTACTAAATCTCCTTCACCTGTAAAATCATCACACCATGTGAGCGTATATCCTGCAAGCACAACATCACAAGAATCGTTTGCTGAAACATATAATAAAATCGTTATGGTAATAGTAACTTCAGTCTTGTTTTTATTCGAGTCAACAACGGAGTAAGTAAGTTCATAGGTACCTAATTCAAATAATATATTATTATTGATGGGTAATCCAGACAATCCTGTAATTACAATTTGATCTGTTAAATCTCCATCCTCTAAATCAGTTGCTGTAATCGAGTCATATGGATCAAAGAAAGATCCCTTCTCTAGCGTTAAATCCTTTGCACCAAAGATCATCGGTGCTTCTCCTATTGGCTCAATACTTGGTGCTATTTCGCAACCCACAAGTATGAAGACAAGTAGAGTCGTCATTAAAATATATTTAAATTTTTTCATTTTTTCTCCTCAAATTCTTTATTCTTGGCTATTATTAACCTCTAGCCTTTTATATTTTACACGATTTTCCTTATTTTTGATGGTTATTCGCAAAAATCATATATAATTTAAATAAAGTTACGATAAAAATCATATAAGTGAGGTTTCTAAAATGTACAATGACCAAATCATCAAAGAAGTCATGAGGAAAGCTTTAGAACATGCCAAAACAACTATGAATGAGGATATTGGTGGACCATTTGGTGCTGCAATTATTGACCAAGATGGAAAAATACTTGCGATTTCCTCGAATACAGTTTTAAGGGATCACGATGCAAGTGCGCATGCTGAGATGAATGCGATACGTATGGCAGGCGAAAATAAGGGTACACACGATCTTTTCGGATGTACGCTCATAACAACTACTTATCCTTGTCCGATGTGTCTAAGCGCTGCTATATGGGCAAATATCAAGCATGTTATTTATGGGTGTAACCCATCCGATGCAGAGCACATCGGTTTTAGAGATGATTTTATCTACAGGTTTATTCAAGGTCATCAAAAGGATCAAAAGATTATGACGTTAAATCAAATGTGTAGAGAAGAATGTCTTCCACTATTTGAGGAATATAAAAAGAAAGAAAAAATTATCTATTAAGAATAAGAAGCCAGCTCAATCGAGCTGGCTTCTCTTTTTATCTTTATTTGTTTCCCATTGTCATTGCCATTACTGCTTTTGCAGTATGGAGTCTATTTTCTGCTTCCTGATAGACAATAGAATGAGGTCCATCAATGACTGAGTCTTCTACCTCATTGCCTCGATCTGCAGGAAGTGCATGCATGTAATATACATTAGGACTTGCAAGCTTCATCATTTCTTCTGTACACTTCCATCCCTTATAGGATTCTAATAGATCATCAACAACTGCTGTAGATTGATTATTGACCCAACTACCCCAGTTTTTTGGAATGACGATATCAGCATTTTTAAATGCTTCTTCCATATCATGTGTGATTCTAAAGGATCCGCCATTCTCTTGGGCGTTTTTCTTCGCCTTTTCAATTGCCCATGTGGGTAGATCGTAGCCCTTTGGATACGCTAGTGTGACATCCATTTGATATCTAGGGAATAATAGGATTTGAGTGAGTGGCACACTGATAGGCTTTTTATGACTTTTCGCATAAGCCCAAATAATGGAAACCTTCAAATTCTTTGTGGATTTTGTGACCTCTTGAATGGTCATTAGATCCGCTAACCCCTGCATTGGATGGAAAAGATCACATTGCAAATTCATAATTGGCACTGTAGAGTTTGCAGCCATTTCTCTTAAATACTTATTACCGACTTCCCAAAAACAATTTCTGCAGGCAATACCATGCCCATAGGAGCTTAGAATGGTTGCCGTATCCTTTGCACTTTCACCATGAGAGATTTGCATCATTGAAGTATCTAGAAATGTTGCATGTCCTCCTAGGTGTGCAAGTCCTGCTTCCATGGAATTTCTTGTTCTTGTTGATTGTTCGAAAAACATTAAAAACGCAGTCTTATTGGTTAAATAAGGTGTTGGTTCATTGTTTAAAAACTTTCTTTTCAATTCCTTTGATACTTCGAGTAGCTTATCAATTTCTTCTTTTTTCCATTCTTCTAATGTGATAAAGTGTCTTCCCTTAAATAGTGGTTCCATTTTTATTCTCCTTATTTGAGTTCATTTAGATAAACGAGTGGTATTGCTGCATACATTGCACATGCTTCAATTAAATCCTTTTTGAATGTTTTTTCATTGGGTGCGTGTGCTTCTTCTTCGTGACCAGGACCAAATCCGATGCATGGTATTTTATATCTTCCCATGATGGAAACACCATTGGTAGAAAATGTCCATTTGTCAACGATTGGCTGTTTCTTAAATAGATTTTTATAGCTTTCAATTAAGGATTGACAGACGACATGGTTTTCCTCTAGAACCCATGTTGGAAAATAACAATCCGTAGGGTAGCTTAATCCTGTATAGGATGGCTTCTCATAGGTATACATTTCAACGGTGGCGTTTGCTTGAATCACTGATGGTAATTTTCTAATTTCTTCGAGTGCTGATAAATAGGTTTCTCCCTTTGTAAGTCTTCTATCAATGGATATTGAGCAAGAATCAGCAACTGCGCATCTTGATGGAGAAGTAAAAAATATTTCACTCACTGTCATGGTTCCTTTTCCTAAGAAATCATCATGCTTTAAATGATGATTCAGCTCTTGAACCTCAAGGAGTATAGGTGCCATCTTAAAGATTGCGTTATCTCCTCTTTCTGGTGCACTACCATGGCAGCTAATTCCAGAAGTAGATACCTTGATTTCCATACGACCTCGATGACCTCGGTAAATTCTACATGATGTTGGCTCAGTAATAACGACAAATTCAGGTTTAACTAAATCTTTATCGATAATATATTGCCAGCAAAGTCCGTCACAGTCCTCTTCTTGAACGGTTGCTGTGATGAGTAAGGTGTAATCATCTTCTAGCCTTAAATCCTTAATGATTTTACCAGCATAGACCATCGAAGCCATACCACCTTCTTGGTCACTAGTTCCTCTACCACCAATGGTTTCTTCATCTTCATAGCCTTCATATGGATCAAAGGTCCAATTTTTGATTTCACCGATACCAACAGTATCTATATGTCCATCCATTGCGATGATATGCTTGCCATGACCGATTTGTCCAAATAGATTTCCCATAGGGTCTGTCGTTACCGAATCAAAGCCGACATGAATCATTTCTGCTTTGATTCGTTCAATCACCTTTTTTTCATCTGAGGATTCACTAGGTATTCTAACCATATCTCGTAGGAACTTTGTCATGTCCTTCTCATAGAAATGCGCTTTTTTTAAGATTTCATCAAATGGAATCTTTCTCATATTTTTTTACCTCGTTTTTCAATAATCAATTGGTCGTAGCCTTCGATTTTTTTATACTCATTATCCCAAAATTCCATATGTCTCATTTGATTTAAGTAGTTCATGGAATAACCGAACTTCAGCCAATCCAATTCCTTTTGTTTAAATAATCTTTCCTTTTTTTCCATCGTTCTTAAATCATCAATGTGATTGGTATCAGCATTTAAGAAAATGTCCTTGAACCATCTTTTTAAGACGAAATCTTGAGTTTCTAATTCTCTTCTTTCTAAATCCTCGATGACGGAGTGATAGCGATCAAAGCCATCTGTAGCAATCGTAAGCACGTTATCGTTTGCTCCAAGATGCAGGTATTTCGCCATCTTAATTGCACCGATAATATTGCATATGGTCGATACTCCAAATAAGCCCTTTAGTGCATTTGCTTGAGGAAGCGGAACTCCAAACTCATGAAGCACATGAGGAGCATCCTGAATTACCTTTAAGCCTCTAACCGATTCTTCATCTTTAATTAGGCAAATAAAGTCAGTTGTTAAAACATTGTGAATTAAAGTGCACATTTTATCACCAATACCCTCAATGCGATGCTGCCCTCTTCCTCCATTCATTAACGTCGAGCATTCATATGGCTCTAAAGCAACAATCTTTGCTTCAGGAAATGCCTCTTTAATTTGATCTCCAGCTCCGAGTGTTCCAGCGCTTCCTGGCGCTGAAGTGAAGCAAGCAATTCTTCCGTTTCCAATCCCTTTGACGGCTTCAATGGCACTATGGCCTGTCACATGACGATGGAACCTGTAGTTAGGGAGCAATTCAAATTGAGCGAGTGAACGGTAGTTCGGATTTTTTTTCAGTTCGTATGTTCTTTCTAATGTCAAAATAACATCGGATTCAGTCCCTGGCGTTAAATCAAGCTTTGCTCCATATTTTTGAATACGGTCGTAACGCTCTTTACTCATGTTATCTGGCATGATGACGATTGAATCAAATTTCATTAAGTTACAAATATAGGAAACACCGATACCAAAATTGCCTGTTGAAGGACCTAAAATCGTGTGTTTTCCAGGAATAATTTCTTTATCAACACAGCCTTCTATTAGGGTTGAATAGGCAGGTCCTACCTTATGAGAACCCGATGGAAAATATGCTCCAAGCATAACGATGATGTTGGCATCGACACCTGTAAGTTCTTTTGGTAATACGATTTTATTGACAACTCCTTGATCATTTTTCCAATTGATATTGAAAAGATTCATGGGGTCAAGTTCATCTTTTTTCGCAAGTAATGCTTTTTTTCTGATGGCTGGATCAATATGCTCAGGATGAAGCATCTCATCATAAGTAGGTCCAAATGGTACGATTGACATGTTATTTTTCTCCTTTTTCATTCAAATAGCTAACCAATGCCTTGAAATCATTTTTAATTAAAATAGGAGGCTTGCATGCCTTTTCTGCATTCAAAGGATCCTTAAGTCCACTACCTGTCATAATCATAGTTACCGTTTCTAGTGGTTTAATTATGCCCTTAGAAACTGCCTTTCTAATACCTGCAAGAGCAGTAACTCCGGCTGGCTCTCCAAAAATACCCTCTTTATTACCAAGCTTTCTCATATACTTTAAAATATCCTCGTCATCTACCTTTACCCATGAGCCCTGTGAATTCTTAACTGCGCGTAGTGCTTTAACAGGATTTCTAGGAATTCCTACCGATATGCTATCCGCTATCGTATTTTCCTCTGCTTCCTCTAGTTCAGCGTCCTTTTCAAAGGCATCCACAAATGGGGAACATCCACTGCTTTGTACACCGAGAAGCTTAGGAATTTTATCAATTAGACCAAGCATAAATAAGTCATAAAAGCCCTTATAAACTCCTGCAATCGTACAACCATCGCCAACCGATACTACAACCCAATCGGTAGGTGAAAAATCAAGTTGTTCAGCAATTTCTAGTGCGACTGTTTTCTTTCCTTCTACTAAAAATGGATTGATTGCAGCATTCCTATTATAGTATCCATAGTGATCAATCGCCTTTTTGGAAAGCTCATAGGTATCCTTATAATCTCCATCAACCATGATGATGTTCGCACCAAAAATAGAGAGTTGATTCAATTTTCCAATCGGTGCTCTTTTTGGTACGAAAATAAGTGTTTTCAATCCCATTCTTGCTGCATGACAAGCAAGGCTAGATGCAGCATTTCCAGTGGAACTACAAGATATTGTTTTATATCCTTTTTCAAGTGCCTTAAGCACTGCAACCCCACTTGCTCGATCCTTTAAGGATCCACTTGGACTCTGTCCTTCATCCTTTATATATAAGGATTTAATTCCTAAGGACTTATGTAAGTGATTTGCTTTATAAAGCGGTGTTCCACCTATTTTCAACATTTTATGGATATACTTTGTATCGATACCCATGAGTAAATAATACCTCCACATTGAAAAATCAGGATTCACTCTGAAGTAGCATTTGTCTACAAATTTCTTCATCGCATTATAGTCAAATTCTACATCAAGAATTCCTTTTTCTCCACAGGATGGACATGTATACGATACTTCATTT
>JAUSOA010000018.1 GCA_030656435.1 Acholeplasmataceae bacterium
ATCATCAGGATTGACTCCATTGCCCTTGGATTTGCTCATCTTAGAGTGATCATCACCTAAGATCATACCAACATTAAAATACTTCTTAAATGGCTCATTTACCGATACCAACCCTAAATCATAAAGAAACTTTGTCCAAAATCTTGCATAAAGAAGATGTCCAACAGCATGCTCAGAGCCACCAATATATAAATCAATTGGAAGCCATTTATCTAAAAGCTTTTTCGCTTCTGCTGAATCCAGTGGTAATATCCCTAAATGATTCTTTAAGATATATCCAATGAAGTACCAAGAGGATCCTGCAAGCTGAGGCATGGTATTGGTATCTCTTCTACCAATAACGCCTTTATAATCGACATGAAGCCAATCATATGCATTAGCAAGCGGTGATTCTCCAGTTCCACTAGGACGAATGTTTTTTAATATAGGTAAATCTAGAGGTAAATCTTCATCATCAAGAAGATAAATATTTTGATCCTTATCATAAAATACTGGAAATGGTTCTCCCCAATAACGTTGTCTTGAAAAGACCCAATCTCTAAGCTTGTAGGTGTTATGTCCATAGCCTTGTTTGGTTTTCTCAAGGAAATTCACTATTTTCTCTATAGCTTCATCATTATAAAGACCATCAATAATTCCACTATTAAAATGAATTCCGTCACCAGTAAATGCACCCTCTGATTCTCCTTGAATAACTTCAACGATATCAAGTCCATGAACTTGTGCGAATTCAAAGTCACGATCATCATGGGCAGGTACTGCCATCACTGCTCCTGTACCATAATGCGGAAGTACATAATCTGCTATCCAAATTGGAATTTTTTTATGATTCAATGGATTAATTGCGTAGGATCCTGTAAATACACCAGATTTTGATTTATCGAGTGCACGGTCCATATCATTTTTACTCTTAGTAACATCAATATATTGCTTAACTGAGGTTAATTCATCTTCTGTTGTGATATGAAGCACAAGTGGATGCTCAGGTGCAAGCACGCAGTAGGTTGCCCCATAAATCGTATCAGGGCGTGTTGTAAATATTTCAAAGACTTCCTTAGACTGATCCACTTGAAAAGTCATCATTGCGCCATTGGATTTACCAATCCAGTTTCTTTGCATTTCTTTTAAATGCTCTGGCCAGTCAATCGTATCGAGATCCTCTAGTAGGCGGTCAGCATAAGCAGTAATTCGAAGAACCCATTGTCTCATCGCTTTTTTTACAACAGGGTAATTTCCTCTTTCTGAAACCATACGACCATCAAGAAGCTCAATTTCATCATTAGCAAGAACAGTTCCTAAGCCTTCACACCAGTTGACTTCAACATCCTTTAAGACTGCAAGTCCATGCTCATACATTTTCTTAAATATCCATTGTGTCCATTTGAAATAGGAAGGATCTGCGGTAGCAAATTCTCTATCCCAATCTATTCCCTTGCCTGCCTCTATAATTTGACGCTTGAAATTTTTAATATTTTCATAGGTAAAACTTCTTGGATCCTTACCTGTTGATAATGCATATTGTTCAGCAGGAAGACCAAAAGCGTCCCATCCCATTGGATGAAGAACGTTATAGCCTTGCATTCTTTTGAATCTAGAAATAATGTCTGTTGCCGTATATCCTTCGATGTGACCTACGTGTAAACCACTCGCAGATGGATATGGAAACATATCTAGAACGTAATACTTTTCTTTGAGTCTATCCTCTTGAGTCTTGAAGAGCTTTTGCTCATACCAATAGGACTGCCATTTTTTCTCAATGCTCTTATAGTCATAAAACATAATATGTACCTTCTTTCGACGCTATATCTATTATATATAAAAATGGATGATTTTCCAACAAAAAAAGGGAATTTCAATTCCCCTTTTGTTTTTTAGTTTAGTGCTTCTACGTACTTAACTAAGTCCCCAACCGTTTTAATGTTTTGTGCTTCTTCGTCACTAACTTGGACAGAAAATTCATCTTCGATGTTCATAATCAATTCTACAGCGTCAATTGAATCTGCACCAAGGTCCTCTGCCAATCTTGCTTGCATTGTTACTTTTTCTTCA
The DNA here is from genome assembly GCA_030656435.1 of Acholeplasmataceae bacterium. Classification (GTDB taxonomy): domain Bacteria; phylum Bacillota_I; class Bacilli_A; order Acholeplasmatales; family Acholeplasmataceae; genus Peloplasma. Next base: position 2,050 of record JAUSOA010000018.1, read on the forward strand.
GGAACGTTAAGTTCTTCAATAATCATTTCTTTAATGCGCTCAAATATCATGTTCATATCCTCCTTATTTCAGCAATGTAATTATATGCTTTTTTTAATCAAATGTCAATCCATTTAAAATTCTTTTTGAACTTCAAAGCATTTTTTGTGACATTCGTGAAATGTTAACGTTTCCATTCTTTTTAATTGTGTTTTTAACTACCCTATAATTATTACATTTAGCAAGCAAATTACCTGTTAAAAATAGTTATTAGGTAGTACTCCTTTTTCGACTAATCTTCTAAAATCCCAATTCTCATGAGACTCTCTTTCTATTTTATAGCTCCAAAAGTAATAGCCATATCCTTGAGTATAAGCGTAAAGCTGTAGGTTTGCAAGTATTTTATTATAAAGAACTTCATCAAATGAATCATTTTTCTGTAGTTTCTCATAATTGATACCAAGTGACCATTCTCCGATAACGACTCGAATGAATTTTGAAAGCTCTTTGATTAGTGGCATACGTTCATTCATAATCGTTGAAATATGTAAATCAAAATCACCATGGATAAGTTTTGGATTAAAGCAGTGATAGAAGTGTAAATCAAAAACAATATTTTCCATCTGATTGGATTGGAAAAAATGTTTCCATGATGGATCTGCTGGTCTAAACGCATCATGAAATACAATGACTTTATCTGTAATCTTTCTTAATCTTTGATATGCATCCTTGTAAAATGATTGAATCAGATCCATATCAATACTTGAGTGTGGTTCATTGAGAACTTGGATTCCCCAAAATGATGGGTAATTTTTGAATTCTTTGACGATGAATTCTAGCTTATCGACTGTGATATCAATATTTTTTTGATCGAGATGCCAGGTCATCACATCCTGAATTCCACCATTGTCAAATCCATTTTGACATCCTGGTGCTGTATGCAAATCCAATAAGACATTAAGTTCTACTTCAGATGCCCACTCCATCGCTTGATGAATATAGGGAAGGGCTGAAAAATAAGGTTCTATTCCTTCAAGCCACCAAGGAATAGGCAGACGAAGGGAATTTATACCTAAACTCTTCAGATAGATAAAATCTTTTTTTGTTATAAAAGTTTCCCAATGCTTGACTAGATCATTTTTAGCATTCAAGTTTTTTGTGGAAAACCCTGTTTCATCCTTAGAATCAATACCCTCAAATAAGGATGGCTTCATCCAAGATTCTAAAACAAACCAACCACCTAAATTTACGCCTTTAATTTTCTCCATATTCGCTCCTAATGAAAAAGGATAGACTAACTATCCTTCTTATGTTTTGATTGTCCTCTACCATACAATAGTGTAAATGATTTAATCTTTTTTAGCAAGTCCTTCGTCATTTCCTCTGGCAACATTCTCCATTTCCAGTTATTACCTGTTGTGGATGGGATATTCATTCTCCCTTCATCTCCAAGTCCAAGGTAGTCTTGCATCGGAATAATTGCTGTATCTGCTACACATGCGAGTGTTGACTTGATAAGGCTATCTACAGGGCTTTCTTCACCATGATGATTGATATAGTTCAAGCAATAATCTAAATCCTTCTTAGGGAGTTTTTTAAACCATGTTTTCGTGGTTTCATTATCGTGAGTTCCTGTGTAAGCAATTGAGTTTCTTGTATAAAGATGGGGTATGTAGTCGCTTTCTTCTCTGGAATCAAATGCAAATTGTAATAGCTTCATTCCAGGGAATCCAGTGTTTTTTAAAAGCTTTCTTACATCATCAGTAATTACACCTAAATCTTCAGCAATAATATTGACACAGCCTAATTTTTCTTTGATGACATCAAATAGCTTGATGCCTGGCCCCTTTTTCCATTCTCCCTTTGCAGCAGTTAAATGCCCATATGGAATTGAATAAAAGTTTTGGAAGCCAATGAAATGATCGATACGAATCCAATCGAATGCGAAAATTGCTTGTGAGATTCGATCCACCCACCAATCAAAGCCTTCTCTTTCTAATTGTTCCCAATTGTAGAGAGGATTGCCCCATAATTGACCGTCTTTGGAGAAATTATCTGGTGGTACGCCTGCTACATGTATCGGTAATCTTTTTTGATCTAAATCAAAGAATCTTGGGTTTGCCCATACGTCACTTGAGTCGTAAGAAACATAAATAGGCATATCACCAACAAACTCTATTCCTTTACCATTTGCGTATTTTTTTAGGTTAAACCATTGTTGATAGGCTTCAAACTGTAAAAATTGATAGAACTCAATATCTTCTTTCAATTGTTTACGATAAATATTGAGTGTGTCTTCATCTCTAAGTCTTAACTCAGTTTCCCATGATAGCCATGACTCACCACCGTGATGAACCTTAAGTGCCATAAATAGTGCGTAATCTGGTAGCCACTTGTGATTATCTTTTATAAACGTTAGGTACTTTTGATTATTTGTGTTAAAACGATGAAATGCTTTCTTTAAAATAATAAATCTTTCATCATATAGCTCTTTGTATTCTACATATCTTGGGGAAATAAATGTTGCAACAATCTCATCTTGATGAAGTAGTCCTTGCTCAATTAGCAAATCTAAATCGATAAAATATGGATTATTTGCGAATGCTGAAAATGTTTGATATGGTGAATCCCCGTAGGAGGTTGGTCCAAGTGGTAAAATTTGCCAAAATGATTGCTCGGACTTCTCTAGGAAATCAACAAAATCATATGCTGCTTTTCCGAAAGTACCAATTCCGTAGTTGCTTGGTAAGCTTGATATATGAAGTAATATGCCACTTCTTCTCATGATTTCTCCTCAACCTTGAATACTATTGACTCAAAAGGTTTTAATGTTAATTTGTTTTCTTTGATATTTTGTTTGTCATAATTGGATAAAATTACTTCTAATATTTGATAATTACTTAAATCATAACTTGTCTTTTTTGAAGAGAATGAGTTGATGACTAGCAGTGTATCGTCTCTGTATTTCCGTAAATAATTATAATGTTTTTCATCATCTAAATCTAATAAATGATAGGTACCATAAACAATGATATTTTTATATATGCTATTTCTTCTTAGATCAATCAACTTTTGGTAGTGATGCCATAATGATTTTGGGTTGTCTAGGTTTTTTTCAACATTGATTTTTTTGTAGTTTGGATTGACATACATCCAAGGTTTACTACTTGAAAATCCAGCATAGAGCTCCGTAGACCATTGCATTGGAGTTCTAGGGTTATCTCTTGAGCGTAGTGCAGCTTTCTTTAAAGCCTTGACTGGATCATCTGGTTCTTTTTCAAGGTGATATTGATAGGCACTTTTGCTGGAGATGTCGTTAAACTGCGCTGCATCTTCGAATGGAAAATTTGTCATTCCAATTTCTTCACCCTGATAAATAAATGGTGTTCCTCTCATCATGTGAAGTGCGGTAGCAAGCATTTTTCCGGATTCTAATGGGTACTTATAACTTCCATATTGACTCATTAGTCTAGGTTGATCGTGGTTAAGCCAATTCAATGGTAACCATCCAATCTCTTTGAATGCTTCCTGCCAACCATTGAATACCTTTTTTAAGGCTACTACATTGGTTTTTAGCTTTTTAGTGCTTGTAACCTCATGTAGATTATTACACCAGTTATGGTCAAAATTAAAGACCATGGAAAGCTCATTTGAATCAAATGATGCATATTTGATGCCTTCATTGATGGATGCTGCGCCACCAACTTCTCCAATGGTGAGACACTCATATTTGGAAAACACTTCTTTGTTTAGTATTTTTAAATAATCATGTACCTTTGGTAGATTCGAAAACTTATTCCAATCGAGTGGATATTTTTCTTGTTCGTAGGCTGCTGCATCAACGAATTCATCACGGTCTAGATGGGATACTGCATCAATCCTAAATCCATCAATTCCAAAATCTAGCCATTTCTTTGCAACATCAATCATTTCTTTTTGAACATTCTCATTTTTCCAGTTTAAATCTGGCATTTTATTAGAGAAAATCTTCATGTAATAACTATCTGTTGTTTCATCATAATTCCAAGCGCTTCCACCGAAGAACGAACCCCAGTTAGTTGGTTCAACCTTCATCCCGTCAATTTCTTTACCATCGTGCCAAATAAAGTAGTCACGGTATGGACTTTCTTTAGAGGATTTAGATTCGATAAACCATGGATGTTCATCTGATGTATGATTTAGAACAAAATCTAATATAATTTTAATGTTCAATTCATGAGCCCGAGTGATTAATTTTTTAACGTCGTCCATCGTACCAAACTCTTTAGAAACATCAAAAAAGTTACGTACATCATAACCGTTGTCGTCCATCGGAGAATCATAGAATGGGCAAATCCAAATTAAATTAACCCCCAAATCTGAAAGATAATCTAACTTTTGATATATGCCATTAAGATCACCAATGCCATCATCATTGCTGTCATAAAAACTTTTGGGGTAAATCTGATAACCAACAGATTCCATCCACCATTTTTTTGTCATCTTAACGACTCCTTTACTGTATATATTTTAACATATATATAGTATGGAATAAATAATGTTAGCGGTTTCACATTTTATAAAATTTTCGGTGTGTTATAATATTTTTGGTGATCAATATGAATAAATTAGCTTTATGGCACAACGCCAAGTCGGAGTTCTCTTACGCTTATGATAAAGAGACACTCCATATAACAGTAAGAACTGCAAAAAATGATATCGATAATGTCCAAATTATTTATGGAGATCCATTCTCATGGGGTGGAGATCAATTTGGAAATCCGTTATGGAAACATGACAAACTCACAATGAAACGTCGTTATCAAACTGACGACTTCGATTTTTATTTTATTGAAATTAAACCACCATACTTAAGAACCAAGTATGCTTTTTTACTTGAGGCAAATCAAAAGACCTTTGTTTTCGGTTCAAAGAGAGTTCGTGAAGTAAGTGATGAATCGAAGTTATATGAAAAATTTGATTTAAGTGAATATTATAATTTCCCCTTTTTGAATCATGAGGACCTACATCATACTCCTTCTTGGGTCAAGGATACGGTCTGGTATCAAATATTCCCTGATAGATTCAATAGTTCTAGAAATTTAAGCCATCTCAAATGGGGTAAGCTTCCTGTTCATAACAATGAGTTTTATGGTGGAGATCTATTAGGTGTTATTGAAAAGCTTCCTTATCTAAGTGACTTAGGTATAACAGGAATTTATTTTACACCTATCTTTTTAGCTCCAACAGCTCACAAGTATGATACAACCGATTATTTTCTAATTGATCCCCAGTTTGGTACGAATGAAGATTTTGGAATGCTAGTGAATAAAGCTCATGAATTGGGTATTAAGGTGATGCTTGATGGTGTATTCAATCACTGTGGATATGATCATCCATTTTTCCAAGATGTAGTCAAAAATGGAGAGAACTCTATCTATAAAGATTGTTTTTACATCGATAAATTTCCTGTAATTAATTTCCCTTTAAATAGCCTTGGTAAGCCAATAAACTATCATGGAATAGAACTCAATTTAAAGACGTTTGCATTCACACCACATATGCCAAAGTGGAATACATCTAACCCGATTGCAGAAAAGCATTTGCTTGACTGTATTCGATTTTGGATTGAAAAATATGATATCGACGGTTGGAGACTTGATGTCTCTAACGAGATATCTCATGACTTTTTAAGACAAATTAAGAAAGTATCAAGACAAGCAAAAAAAGATACTTTCATCTTAGGAGAAAACTGGGATTCTTCTTATCCTTGGCTTCATGGAGACCAATTGGACTCAGTGATGAACTATGATCTTTCCTATCCTATATGGAAATATTTGGAGAACCAAATGGATTTGAATACCTTTAAAAATGTTGTGACTACATATCTTGCTACGACTCCGAAAAACGTCATGGAAAATATGTTTAATCTAGTAGGTTCACATGATACTATTCGAATAAAAAGAAGATTAAACGATGATGCAAGACGTGTTAAATTAAGTTATCTTCTCATGTTTTTATCAGCAGGTGCACCAAATATTTATTATGGTGATGAGATTGGAATTACTGGAGAACATGACCCTGACAATAGACGTTGTATGCTTTGGAAGCCAAACGAACAAGATTTTAATTTTAAAGACTTCACAAAAAAATTGATTCAGCTTAGAGAAACCCATCCTTCATTTAATGATTATGATTATCACTTTATCGACTCAGATATCTTAATGTTTGAAAAATCTAAAAATGAAGATAAAATATTAGTCATTATCAATAATGGAAAACAAATAAAAATCACTGTAAATCCTTTAATATCTGGAGAGTATACTGATTTATTTACTAACAAAAAAGTTCGACTTTATGATACAATCATGTTAGAAGAGTACCAATTTCTACTTCTTCAGAAGGAGGACTAATGATGAAGCCAACGATTCGTGATGTAGCGAAAAAGGCAAATGTTAGTGTATCAACCGTTTCTAGAGTCATTAACCAAAAGGGTTATGTACACGAGGATACAAAGGTTTTAGTGAGTAAGATTATTGAGGACTTAGGATTTATTCCAAATCAACTTGCTAGAAGCTTAACCAATAGAAGCTCAAAAATCATCGGAGTTATCGTTCCACATATCGGTCCTTCATTTTACGGCGAACTTCTTGAGGGTATTGAATCTCAGGCAGCTGCTTATGGATATAAAATTAAGTTTTGCCATACACAAGATGATCCTGACCGTGAACTCGAGTATTTAAAGTTCTTCGAGCAATATAATATTGAAGGATTAATTATCGCATCTAACTTTTCAAACCGCGATAAACTAGTTGAACTCAATATCCCTGTTGTTACAGTCGATCATATTTTAGATGAAAATATACCATCAATCACCTCAGATAATGTCAAGGGTGGTGCATTAGCTGCGAAGAAATTAATTGAAACAGGTGCGAAAAATCTACTTATTTTTAGAGGTCCTTCATTTCTACTTACAACCATGGAAAGAACGATTGGATTTTTAAATGAGTTAAAGCAACATGAATTGTATGCAGACATTTTTGATTTTGATTTAATCAATCCAGATTTTAAGCTCATCGAAGAAATTTTGAAAAATAATCCAAATGTCGATGGAATTTTCACATTCTCCGATACACTTGCTTTTGCGACATTAAATATTTTACAAAAGTTAGGTCGTAAGGTTCCTGATGATGTATCCTTGGTTGGATATGATAATACTCCATATTCTAAATGGATGACACCATCCATTACAACCATTCATCAATCTGTTAATTTCATGGGGAAACAATCATTTATCAATCTAACGAGATTGATTCGTGGAGTAGAATTAGAAAGTCTACATGACATTATCGATGTCAAATTAATTGAAAGAGAAACTACAAAATAAAGAAAACACCTCAAACGAGGTGTTATTTTTTTACGTGTCTTAAGATGATTCCTGATAAAGGTCCTAATTGCGGTTTGATGATGTAATTGAACTGATTTTTATCTTGTTTGATCGTTTTCAGTGGCTTGCCATTATATAGATCAGATCCAAAATATATCTCTTTATCGCTATTGAGTAATTCTTCATAGGTGCCATGATGCGGAACTCCGATTTCGTAGGATTCATGTACATTAGGAGTCATATTTAAGATTACAACTAACGTTTCTTTGTCACTTTTTCTAATGAATGCGAATACAGACTGTTCAGCATCATCAACGACAGACCATTCAAATCCCTTAGGATGGTGGTCATATTGGAATAATGCGTCATGATGACGGTAAACTTGTGCTAAATCCTTAAAGAAGCGATTCGCCTTTTGATGTGCTGGAAAATCAAAGAGGTTCCAATCCAATTCCTTATTGAATGCCCATTCAGAAAAAGATGCGAATTCCTGACCCATGAATAGTAACTTCTTTCCTGGGTGTGTCATCCAAAGGGTAAGTAAGAGTCTCCAATTTGCCATTTTTTGGAAATAATCTCCTGGCATTTTGTTAACAAGTGAGCCTTTCATATGAACAACTTCATCGTGTGAAAAGGGCAGAACAAATTGCTCGTTAAAGGCGTATACGAGCCCAAAAGTGATTTTATCATGATGGAATTTTCGATGAATTGGATCTTCTTTAAAATAGCGTAAGACATCATTCATGAATCCCATATTCCATTTATAATTAAATCCCATACCACCAGTGGATACTGGGTGTGTTACATAGGGATAATCTGTTGAATCTTCAGCCATAAATAATATGCGATCATCTTTTCCAAACAAATGAAAACTTGCTTGTCTTATAAAATTGATTGCATCCTGATTGACACCTTTTTGTTTTATACCTAGATAATAGATTAGATTTGATACTGCATCAATTCGGTAGCCGTCAACATGGAAATAGTCCATCCAATAAGTTAGCGCAGAAAGCATAAAGCTTCTTGTTATTCCCTTAGAAAAATCTAGATTATCCGTTCCCCAAGTAACGTTTTCACGTCTATCCTTATCATTAAATTCATAGAGTGGAGTTCCATCAAAAAATGATAACCCGTGGGCATCTTTGCAAATATGACCAAGTACCCAATCAAAAATAACACCAATTCCTGCTTGATGCATACAATCGATTAAATACATTAAATCCTTAGGTACTCCAAATCTCGATGTTGATGCAAAATAACCAGTTCCTTGGTAGCCCCAAGAATCATCTAACGGATACTCATAAACAGGTAAAAATTCAACGTGCGTGAATCCTTGATCTAAAACGTATTTAATGAGTTCATCAACTATTTCATTATAGGGTTTAAATGCTCCAAACTTTCTTCTCCAAGAGCCTAAATGAACCTCATAGATTAGTAATGGTTGTTCATAGCTCTTCTTTTTTGAAAATATCCAGTTTGAATCATTCCAAGAATAGCCATCCATATCGGTGACCTTAGAAGCGGTTTGTGGTCTTTCTTCTGCATAATGAGCAAAGGGATCCGCTTTAAAGATTGTTCTTCCTTTTGTTGTATGAATTTCGTATTTGTATGTTGCCCATTCATGATTTCCTAAAACTTCAATTCTAAAGAAACCCATATGATGGATTTTAGTTAAGACATGCTTCCATCCCTCATAATTATTGAAGCTTGCAATCAATCTGACTTCAACAGCATTTGGGGCATAGACAGTAAATTCAGTTGCGTAAATATCTCCGTTTTCATCTTTCAAAAGATGAGAGCCCATGAATTCATGTAAATTTGATGCTCTACCGAGCAAAAACTCATTAACGTCATGATCTG
>JAUSOA010000166.1 GCA_030656435.1 Acholeplasmataceae bacterium
TGTTAGAAAATGCACTGCATTTGGCATTGTATCAGGATAGTAAGTTTCATTGGTTCGGTCAGGCTTCATGTAAAGTGTGACTTCTCCTTCGTCTATAACAATTATTCGAATTCCTTCATCTAAATTATTATAGATGCTCACAATTCTTATATAGTACGTAAGGTCAACTGCCTCAAACCCATCGTTGATAACATAGAATGTGTAAGCAACATAATCATGATCATCATCAACATAATTTCCTTTTGCTTCTACTATTTCATCAAGTTTTATCCAACTAAAGGTAATATCTCTCGCTCCTTCAATCGGTTCACTCATCAATCTAGTTGTTAATTCTCTTTGTTCAAGGTCATTATCAGTAAATAAGCGAATAGACCGGTTGATTGCAGTTGGGCTAACTGACATGACGAAGTTTCCTGCGTTTTGTCCATAGAAGGTAACAACTCCGAATGTTAAGGAAAGCATACCTGTGATGATGATTCCTAAGCTGAAGATTCGATTTCTAATTTTGATTCGTCTTACGCAAAGAACTTTAGAAAGTCTCATCATCACCACTCCTTTTTATCATATATTTTAAGAAACAAAAAGCCAGCATCATCGAATGACAACTGGCTACCTTTTTTTAGGCCCTATAGCTTTGCGTCCTTAAGTTTCCCTAAGTTTGCCTTTTACATTTTTTATATCTTTAATCATCGAAATTTGGATAAATAAAAAGCCAGCATCATCAAATGATAACTGGCTACCTTTTTTTTAGGCCCTTTAGCTTTGCGTCCTTAAGTTTCCCTAAGTTTGCCTTTTACATTTTCGTATCAAGTTTTCTCGATACACTATTATTTTATTCGAAGTTCCAAATATTGTCAACAATTTTGATTACTTTTTTTCACATTTTTTTATTTTTTCTATTTTTTTTTGTTAAATTTTCTGATGCTTCAAAACCTTACTAAAGTAAAGGTAAAAAACGCCTTGATAATAAGAAAAAATAAAAATTTAAAAAAAATGAAATTTAACAAAAAAACAGTGCAGTTATCTATGGTTTGCACTGTTTCTATTTGTTTAACCTTGATTCGTTTTAAGGAATTCTACGATTTCTTGTTGACCCCACTGGTAGTTTTCTTCAATCTCAACTACTGTCAATGTGACATAATATTTACGTGGTAGGATTGAATTTTCTAGGTAAAATGCGTTTCCTGTGATGGTTGCTTGCTGCACTTTGATCTCATATCCAAACCCCTTAGGAAGTTCTACTGTTAAGGTGTAGGTTCCATAGCTTGTTGTCTGAAATTGGTTGTTGGAATATTCATTTTTTATTGGATCATAAGTTGAAAAAACTGCCATTGATAGTAGAGAATCTTCAATTGAACATGCCTCTGTATAATTTTCACCAAGCTGACATAGACTTATCTTGATATAGACATTGCTGATAATACTTGAAGTTGAATTGATCACTGTTAAATTAAATCTAATGTTATTGGTGACATCCTGAACGGCTACATAATAGTCTGTATAGTTATTATTATTGTCATCAAAGTCCATTGCGTACACACGATATAAAATAAAGTTGAATGTGTCACCAATCGGTGAGAAATCAGCAGTTAAATCCTCTGATTGATAGCTATAATCTATTTCGTTAAAGTCGACTATCTTTCTAATGATTGCACCCTCTGGAAGCTTAAATACTGGTTGATAGACTGAAGTATTGGTTTGCTGCACTTGCCCAATCACCCAATAGCTTTGATAATAATCATGGTTGTTATAAATAATTCCTTTGGTTGGAAGAATGTTAATGGTTCTCTCACTTGGATTTTCTAGATAATTTTGATACATCATTGGTGTAATCAATTGAAAATCCATAATGGTATTAAATCCAGCAAAGACTGTTTCAGTAACAAATAGGATATCAGAAAGCTTTGAGTTATCGTTTTGAACCTTTGTTAAACTAATGGTTTCAAAATCAAAATGCCAGCTTAAGTTTTGGTTCCATAATAAAACCTCATGCGCATATGATAGTTGATATTGATAAACTCCAAGAGCAATATCCTTGTTAAAATCAATTTCATAGCCAACCGTATTTATCTCTTGAATGAAAAAGTCCTTGTCTCTTAATGAAACCATTCCAACTTCATCAGGTATGAATGAATCATTAACCGATAAAACTGGTTCCAAATTAAAATAGGTTGTTGAGAAATCATGTTCAATACGTAAAGTTGGTTGGTCCTCATAGCCAATAATTAAGTTAGATAGCGGTAAATCAAGCTCTCCACCGTTTAAATAAGCGACTTTAACTTCCATACTCATTTCGTATTCCAATAGAACATGGCTGAATTCTTTGATTGTTTGATCCTCAGCACGAATAAAATAGTTGATTTGATATTGATATCGCTTAGATTCAATTTTTTCAATTGTAAGACTTACAGATTCCAATGTTGAAAATGGTGAAATCTTTAGCCCTAAAAGATAGCTTGGCAGATTTTCATGAATTTCATCATAATAAATATCCTGTAGTGCTACTAGATTACTAAAATTGACAATTCTCGTTTTTGGATCAAATTCATTAAAGAATATACCATAAGGAATCATTGTCTTGTAAGTGTTTCCAGTTGGAGTAACTAAAATATCATCATGTATGAAGCTAATAATTTCTGCATTGCTGCTTTCTAACTTAGAAAAATACACTGTATATACTTCACCACTTAGCAGTTTAGTTTCCATATAATAATCACCACTCGGAAATACTTCTGTTACTGAAAATAAGATAGTTACACTTCCTATCCCCCAGCTTCCAGTTAAATTATTAAAAGGATGATCTGTTTTGACAATACCTTCAAATAATTCGTAATATGAAGAATGTACTTTAACTCCTGTATGATAATCAAAGATGGAAACACTAGGTAAAATATAATATAAATCAGGTAAGTTTAGTGTTTCATACGTCATTTTTAACGTGCCTAATGCGTTATCCTTTTCATGATGAAGCACTTCAGTTGAAGTCACATCACTAACTGTATATAAGGCTGGTAATGCACTGACTCCATTTGCTAGTAAGTCACTTATGGAGAGCATTTCAACATCTGAAGTTCGAATCACTCTGATATCATAGTCACGATATGTTGAAGGATCAAGAGCACTAAAAGATTCTGAATAGATTCTTATTTTACCGTAATGATCGGTTACACTATCGATATAGTTACCTTCACTATCATACATGGAATCATAAATACCAAAGCTTCTAGGAATTGAAGCAAGTGTCATAAAGGATTCTTGACCGAAGGTAAAAGAAGCATTTTTCGAAATGGTATAGGAACCACTTTCCAAATTCGCTTTAAAGAATGTATTGGATTGATCATAGACTGTGATATCTTTAGTGACATCTGTTTGAATATATGTAACACTCTCCATCGAAGGACCGACATAACGATAAAGCGGATTGGTATATCCAGAAAGTGTAAATCTTTCATAGGCTGCGTAACCTGGTGCTGATGTATTTCTTAAGGTGGCTGTGTAGCCAGTAGCTTGCCACCAAAATAGGACAAATGTATGAGGAGTATGCTTCATAATTGGAGTAATTGTAGCGTCGGCTGCCCAGTTAGTCAAGCTATAAACTGGTGTATTTCTATTATAAGAAGTGACTGGTTGTAAATCATTGGTGATGACATCATAAATACCAGTTGTGTGATATGGGCCAATTTCAACATAGTCAAGACCAACCTTTTTGTAGTTTCCTACCCAGGTATAGGTTTGATCTCCAGATAAAACTATATTTGGAACTTTTCTTCCGAGTCCCTCTGAGACTTCTACAAAGCTATAAATATCCATCATTGAGAAAGCTTGATTATTTAATATACTTGCATTACTTGGAAGATAATAGGTGATTAAACCACGTTTTTCATCAATAATTGGAGCCT
>JAUSOA010000024.1 GCA_030656435.1 Acholeplasmataceae bacterium
ACAGTACCCCAAGCCTCATTATAATATAAGTATCTGTCATCATCAGTTGAGCTATAGGTAAACCAATCGGATAGCACGTATCTTAGCTTCGAAATGAAGGAAAGTTTCAATGCTTCATCGCCAATCTGATCAGCAATGATAATGCCTTGTGCAAGAGGGTAAATTGCTTTAGAATTCCAATAAGGACCTTCATCATTTAAGAAATTGGTCATATCATTTGTATCAGTTCTTGAATTTAGGTCTATTAAATAGGATGTCATTGCTGCCTTGGAAAATTCTGGATTCGTTGGCATAGTCATTCCAGGAAGAAGTCCATAAAATGAAAGTTCTGTTTTGAAGGAAGATCCAATCATTAGCTTTAAGAAACCTCTGATGGTTTCAAACTGATAATTTGTTAATATTGCATTACTATTTTGATAATGATGTGGCATTAAAAATTGAACAGGGTCTTCAGTATTTCCAGTTTTTAAATATTGAGGGGAAACATGATAACTCGTTTCTACAATACTTGTTTTATGGTTGACTTCAAAGGATACGTCACCAGTGATTGTTTTGGTATAAGCGTGATTGTGATAAAACTCAGCTTCACTTAGTTTTTGAATTGCTGCAACCGAGAAATAATTAGAGGTTCCTAAATTCATACTAATTTTATTTAGTAATCCTTGAGGATGGTTATTCGTAGTTAAATTAAACAATGTGCTATCTGGAGTACTGACTAAAAAGTAGCGATCTCCATAAATCGGTTGACCTACCTGAGCAGGACGATATGTTTCATAGCCAATATGTTTTTGTACGAATTTAATGACAATACCACTACCTGTGTAAGTAGAACCAGTAATTTTTGTTCCTGAAACAGTAAAGTATTCATAGCTTGCTACACCATTTGCACCAAGGGTAAGATATGGTGTCGATGAATTCGCAACTTCAGCGAATATATAAGGTGATCCCTGTGCATAGGTAATAACCATATCGTCTTTTGGATCAGAGACATTACGCATAGCTACAGATACCGTTGTATCACTATAATCGACGACATGCGTTTGATAGCCAAGATTGAGTGATGTTGTTTTTACATGAATATCCGGTAGTGCTAATGAAAAATTAGCCATCGTATTGTATCCATCAGGATTCCAATATTGAACAAATCCAGCACCAGAATTGGTAATTTCTACACCTAGATTAGAAAATGATGAACGCAGTGGATTCGTGTAAATACCATTTGAACCACCGTAATTTGCAGCAAGTAATGATGTCCACCAACCATTGGATGGAACTGCAGTCGATAAAAGATCTTTATTCAAGAGCTGTGGTTGAACTGGGTGTGCAATAGAAGGTGCACTACCAATACGGTAGGATCCAGCATTTTTGCTAACGACGGTACCTGTGAGTTGATTTCTTGTATACATTTCTCTAACAATAGTACCTGGAACAACACTCACTGTTCTAGACTTACTAACGGTATCATCGCCATAGGTCATTTGATAGGTTAAATTGTAGTTACCTAGAACTCCATAATTCACATGTCCAGTAACCTTGAATAAATAAGAAATATTTTCATCCTTTTCATTGATGATTTCAACATTTTTTAATGGGTTAAAATAATCATATTGAGTAATACTGATGTCTTCTAAACCTGAAACTGAAACTATTTTTTGTGGAATTTCTATAGTTGGATCATTTGAATCGATCGGCTCGATATCCCTTTTACATGCATAAAGTAGAAAAAGTGATAAAAATAGAACAACTAACATCATTTTTTTTAACATTTGAACCTCCATTATTATAAACATTTGAATCCTAAATATATTTTACCATAGGAATTTTAAAAAAGGAAACCGGTTTCTTCTTTTATAGGGATGTTGCTTTTATAGTCACGTCTAATTTGTTATTATGCACACTTCGTGTATAATAGAAGTAAATATTTACTACCAAATAATTGTGAAAAGAGGATATTATGAATCAACTCGAAATGATTAAAGAAGCGATAGAATATATAAGAAAACATACAAAGTTAAGACCAAGTATTGGTTTAATTTTAGGCTCGGGATTGGGTTCTTTAGTCGATGAAATGACGGATTCTATTGAATTTCCGTTTGAAATGATACCTCATTTTGCAAAACCAACTGTCGAGGGACACTCTGGAAAGCTTGTTATTGGTAACCTAAATGGTATTTGTGTCGTTGCCCTATCTGGAAGATATCACTACTACGAGGGATATCCACTTAGTGTTGTGACTTTTCCAGTGAGAGTCATGGGTCTTTTAGGTGTCAAAAAATTGATTATTACCAATGCCTGTGGAGCAGTGAATATGGAATTTAAACCTGGGGAGTTGATGCTGATTCATGATCATTTGAATTTAACTTCAAATAATCCCTTGATTGGTGAAAATATTGAAGAATTTGGACCGAGATTTCCAGATGCATCAGAGATTTATACGAAAAAACTTAGAGAGATTGCTAGAAATGCAGCAAATGAACTCAATATTCAATTACAGGAAGGTGTTTATGCTTGGTGGACTGGACCTTCCTATGAAACACCTGCAGAAATCAAGATGATTCGAATTCTAGGTGGAGATGCTGTTGGTATGTCGACAGTGCCTGAGGCACTTATAGCATCCCATATGGGTATGGAAGTCTTAGGAATTTCGTGCTTAACGAATATGGCATCTGGTATTTTACCGCAAAAACTTTCGCATCAAGAGGTATTAGATGTAGCAAAAGAAGTTAGAAGTAGTTTTCAGTCTTTAGTTAAGAAAATTCTATTTAGGATGGATCAGTAGGTGGCAATCAAAAACTATAAGATGTCAGGTTTAACCTGTGAAGGATGCACCTGTGGACATTGTGGGCAGCCTATTTTAATCTACCTAAGATGTCTAGAGGGTGTTTCTAAAGTATCACCAGATTTTAACTTGGATACTGTGTTAATTGAATATGATCAAAATGTAACATCGTCTGCTGATATCATAGAGTTGGTACAAAAAAGAGGCTTTCAAATCAACGAGATATAATTCTCGTTTTTTATTTTTTTTGCTAACATGCTATAATATGAAATGAAGATATTATATTCATATAAACAACTTTTGGAGACAAGATGAGAAGAATAATTTACTTTATTACTATATTTGTAATTTTTATGGGGCTATCTGTAATCAGTTTTAGTCCTTTCGATATTTCTGCAGCAGAAGAATCTTATGATGCAGTTTATTTTGGTTCCATATATTGCTCAGTATGTCAAAATCTAGAGACAACAGACTTAGCCTTTGACAAATTAGAAAATCAAGGAGTCGTCGTTAAGAAATATATTTTAGAGGATGACAAAAAAAACACTGAAATTTTTAGAAATTACCAATTTACATTTGATGTTCCACCAAATGAAGGCATGGTACCAATTCTTTTTGTAGGTACTAGCTATTTTGTTGGAAGAGAAGCCATTAATTTAGCAATTGATAGCTTTGAAATCAGAGATATTGCTCAATCAACTCCAATGCTTGAGATAATGGTAGCTCCGCCAAGTAGCTTTTCACTTGTGTATTTTGTGTTACTAGGATTTGTTGATGGGGTGAACCCATGTGCAATCGCGATGCTGTTATTGTTCATATCCCTACTCGGATTTACTAAGCGAAAGGATGTTCTACTTCCTGTAGCATTTACATTTATTTCTGCAATTTTTATAAGCTATTTCCTTTTTGGAACAATCTTATATCAGTATTTATTTCAACTTAGATTTTTATCCTTTTTGGTGATAACAATCCCTTGGATTATCATTGGAATATCTCTAGTTTTATTTCTACTCAATTTCTACGATTTCATCGTAACAATGCTTCAAAAATATAATTTAATTAAAAATCAACTTCCTAAGGGAATTCAAAAGTTTAATAGAAAAATGATGGAAAATTTCACCAAAAAAATGGATGAAGGCAGTAAAAAGATTTACATTATTACCTTTATGATTGGAATCATTATCTCATTTACTGAATTCTTATGTACTGGCCAAGCCTATTTAACTGCTATCCTTCATTTGATTCACTTTACTCCAAATATCGGAAGAGGTTTATTATTACTTGCTATTTATAATTTGATCTTTGTTCTACCACTGATTATCATCACTTTAATTGCGTATAAGACACAATCCATTAACTCAATCTCTATTTTCATGAGGGAAAAATTGCATTGGATAAAACTGTTCAATTCACTGGTCTTTCTAGCCATATTGATATACTACTTACTCTTTATGATATAGGAGTCGAAAATGAAAGTAAAGCTAATTATTACCAATCAAAATAATGATATTGTTTTTCAAGGAAATGCCTTGAATCTGCCGATTCGATATCGGGATATCAAACAAAAATCGATTGAACTTTTTGATGATGAAGAGCCCTGTATCATTCATCAATCCTATGCCATTCAAAAGCTTGTTGATGGCTTCTTAAAGGAGTTTAAGGGTGTTGATGTTAGTCATATGAAATTTTCTGAGATTCAAGGATATTATGATTTTATAGAGATTGAAAATATTAAGGATCTTTACTTAACGATGAAGAGGTAGCTATGAAAAAAATCTATTTAGATCATGCAGCAACCACACCGCTCAATCCAGTTGCATTGAATAAAATGCTTCCTTTTTTCAATGAATTATACGGAAATCCTTCCTCTGTTCATGAAATGGGAGCAAGCAGTAAAAAAGCGATTAATGAAGCTAGAAAAAAAGTGGCATCATTACTTAATTGTAAGCCAACTGAAATATTTTTCACTTCTAGTGGAACTGAGGCAACCAATTGGGCTATACTTGGCTATAGTGAGAAAAACCCTAGTAAAAAGGAAATAATTATTACCA
This sequence comes from Acholeplasmataceae bacterium, assembly GCA_030656435.1. Lineage (GTDB taxonomy): Bacteria > Bacillota_I > Bacilli_A > Acholeplasmatales > Acholeplasmataceae > Peloplasma. Next base: position 4,831 of record JAUSOA010000024.1, read on the forward strand.
CAATTGAGCATCACGCAACACTTCATGCCTGTGAATACTTAGAGAAAAAAGGGTATAAAATTCACGCACTTGATGTCGATCATGAGGGTTTTCTTTCTATCGAACAGCTAAAAAAAACAATCAATTCAAATACATTGATGGTATCTATCATTTGGGGCAATAATGAAATTGGAACCATTCAAAATCTTGAAGAAATTCAAAAAATTTGCAAGAAACATCATGTAGCTTTACATGTCGATGCTGTTCAAATCGTTGGGAATCTAAAAATCGATTTAGACGAGTTAGGTGTTGATTTTATGACTTTTTCAGCGCATAAGTTTTATGGACCAAAGGGCATTGGGTTGCTTTATAAAAAGGAAGCAATCGATATCGAAAATTTGATTCATGGTGGCATGCAGGAAAGAGGACTTCGTGCTGGTACTGAAAATGTTTGCGCAATCATTGGATTAGCAGAAGCGCTAGAACAATCGATTCAATCCCTAGACTCATATACGAATCATCTATCTACATTATCAACAAAGCTTTATCATCAACTAAAATCTAAGCTACCCCAAGTTAGACTCAATGGACCGATGATTGGAAAAGATCGTTTACCAGGAATACTTAGTCTATCATTTGATCATATTCGAAGCTTTGACCTCGCATTCGCCTTAGATAAGGAACATATTTATGTTTCCACCGGAAGTGCATGCAATCAATTGAATATATTACCTTCGCATGTACTTAGAGCGATTGATCAAGAAAACATTTCAAATACAGGAACAATTCGTATTTCATTTGGAATCCAAAATAAAGTTGAAGATATTCTATATATATCCGATAAAATAGTGGAATGCTACCTTCAAAATAAGAGTTAAAAAAAACGAGTTCTCGAAAATCGAGGACTCGTTATATTTTATGCTTTTTTAACAATATTGAAGTTAAATGCGGCACTACCTGTTTTCTCAAATATTCTTAACCATAAAGGAAGTAGCATTTCTTGAGCTCTGGCTCCTGTGATATCTCCTAAGTCAAAAACATGCTTCCACCCAAAAATATCCTTTAAGATATCGGTTACAATCTGTTTAGAAAGAAAATTATTGCCCGAAATAAACATTACATGATCAAGAGTTCCTAGAAGTTCAGGATTTACCATTATTTTTGCATTTACATTATTAAGTGTTTTAATAACTCTTGTTTCTGGAAGTAATCTTTGAATCTGTTCACCAAGTGAGTCTGTATTTACAGCTGATGGTAACAACGTTGCTTCAGGAAAAACCAAAGGATTGGATAAATCAATTAATATTTTTTCATAAAGTGCATGCTTTAAAGGTAGTAGTGCATCTAATGATTTGAGTCCAGGAGTACAGTTGATGATGACTTCGCCAAAGCTCGCAGTTTCAAAGGGATTTCCTGAAAGAATTCCAGGATTTTCATCAATAAATGAGGCGATTGCTTCAGGTGCTCTACTAGAAACCATGACCTGCTGCCCACTTTGAAAAAGTGCAACTGCTAATGTTTTCCCAACATCTCCAGATCCTATAATTCCAAATTTCATATCATTCACATCCTTTTATCTTTTATGTTTTTAGTATACCATTATCTAAATCATAGAAGTTTCATTTAGCAATAAAACATCGAAAACAAAGTAGGTTTTAAAGAAAATCGTTGACTAAATATCAAAGTTCTACAATTTACATTATAAAAAAGAATGATAAACTATAAGTATAACTTATTGATGAGGTGAATATGAAAAAGCTATTGATTATGGGTGGAAGCTACTTTATCGGGAAAAGGGTTGTCAATGCATGTAAAGATACATTTGAGACCTACGTCTTAAATCGAGGGAATAAACCCTTAAAGTATTCAAATGTAATCGAGTTAAAGGCAGATCGGAATATCTTAGATGAAATGAAACAAGCACTCAATGGAATAGATTTTGATTTTATTGTTGATGTTTCAGGTCTAAATAAAGCACACGAAGAAATATTAGTTCAATCTATCAATCTAAAGAAATTAAAAAAGTTTATTTTTATAAGTTCTAGTGCAGTTTATAATATCGAAGTGCTTAAGGCACCCTTTAAGGAAGACGAAGAGCTTGGTGGCAAATCACCATTTGCTGATTATGCGAGAAATAAGATTGAAGCGGAAAGCTATTTGACTCAAACAATTGATCCTAAATCTTTATTTATGCTTAGGCCCCCTGTTGTATATGGTGAGGAAAATTATGTCCTAAGAGAACGTTTAATTTTTAAGATGATTGAAGAGGATATGAATATCTATATACCAAAAACGAACAATCAAATCCAGTTTGTTTATGCAAATGACCTCGCATTACAAATTAAAGATGCCTTGTTAGGAAAAATCAATCCTGGCATTTATAATGTTGGCACCTTGAAAGCACCTCACTTCGATGAATGGGTTCATCTTTGTGAAAGGGTTCTTGGGAAAAAAGCGAATATTATTTTTGTTGATACGAAGAAAGTTCAGATTGAAGCTAGACAATTCTTCCCATTTTTTGATTACGACAATATCTTAGATGTTACAAAAATTAGGAATTATAGCGATATAGAAACACCAATGGAGCTTGGACTCCAAAATGCATATCGAGATTATAAAGAAAATAGAGATTTCGTGATAATTCCAGAAAAAATGATGCATATCTTTGATGAATTGAATGTCATATTTTCGAATTCCACAAAAAAGGAGACCATATGAAAACCATAGGAATGCTCGGTGGTATGAGTTTTGAATCGACTTTAGACTATTATAAACTGATTAATGAAGGAATTAGAGACCACTTAAATGGATCACATTCTGCAAAGATATTCATGTATTCCTATGACTATGCTGAACTAGAAATCTTATTAGAAAAAAATGAGTGGGCAGATGTTACCAATCGTCTCGTAGAAGAAGCTATCAATCTAAGAAATGCAGGAGCGGATTTTCTTGTTCTTTGTGCAAACACAATGCATATCGTTAGTGATTTGGTTGAAGAAAAATCTGGATTAAAGATTGTTCATATTGTGAAATCCACATTAGAATATGCTAAAGAAAAGAATCTAAAAAAAGTGCTCCTGTTAGGTACAATCTACACCATGAAAAGCGAGATGTATCCAACTATCTTTAAAGAAGCAGGGATTACAGTCATCACACCAAACAAGGTGGATCAAGCATTTATTCATCGGACCATCTATTTAGAACTAATTCGAGGAATACTATCACCGCAAAGTAAGGAAAGACTTATTAATATCATTAAAGAACATCAAGAAAATGGTGTTGATGGTGTAATCTTGGGTTGTACTGAATTACCACTTCTCATAAAACCAGAAGATATAGATATCGATTTAATGAATACACTAAAAATACATGCTAAGGCAGTCGTAGAATATGTTTTAGTCAACAAAGATTAAAGACTTCATCAATATAGATTTTTTGAAACGACTTGATTACGCATGATTATGATAACTTTTTATAATAAATGTTGTATGATTAAAGTGAAAAGGAGGATATGAAATGAAGAAGATCTTGGTTACATTCTTATTTGTTTTTCTTTGCTTAGGCATTAAAGTGAATTCTATCTATGCAGCTGACGAAGTGATTACCTATCCCTTCGACCAGATTACTATTGTAGAGGCCTTCCATTTTAATGTTAGTGTCGATACACTTCCTAGTGAAGATTCCATTTTGTTTGGATTGGTAGAAGTTAATGATATTATCAACGTCTATATCGGTATTTTGGAGTTTGCTGATGATGCAGGAACAAATTTTTTCGGCGAACAAATCATGATTATTAAGGTTGATGAA
>JAUSOA010000025.1 GCA_030656435.1 Acholeplasmataceae bacterium
GAGCATGCATTGGTATAAGGATCCTTAACATCACTAAATTGATCAACTAAACGGATTTTATAATGATAGGGAAGACCTTCAAGATTGGATTTAACTGTGGTAGTCCAAATTGGCTCGATATACTCCATTGGATACTCAATCGATTCAATAACAACAAAAACCTCTTTAGCTACCGGTGAGAAAAGACTAAATTTGGTTGAGTCTAAGCTATATTCATAGCCAAGCTTACCATCGTATCTAAATCTTAATTCAAAATCCTTAGAAAGTGTGACTAAACCGATTTCTAAGGGGTATTCGAGATCGTTAATCCATATTCGATCATTTCTATGTAACTCAATAGGCTTTTCACAGACAAAAAACTGATTAAAACCTTCGTTTTTTAACCAGTTTAAATGATTGTTTTCAATCTCTATTTTATAAATGTATTGATCTGTTTCTACTCTGACTAACTGAAAACCATCGACGAATATTTTCATTTAATGTGTTCCTTTAATGTGTCTATGATAATAGGTGTTCTATTTAACTTTATTTTACCATTTTTTACTTCGATATCGTCGTCATTCATGAAATTTGTATAGATTCCATCAATAAGCGGTACTTCGATGGATGCTATATCCTCTAAATTGAATATACCTACTAAAAATTGATTTTGGTATGTATAGGAAAGCACTGCAACATCCACACTGTGATGCATATTATAATTTCCAGAAATGAAAATTGGTTGTTTCTTAAGTGCTGCAAGTCTTTGTATATATTTTTCTATCGAAAGATTAGTATTCCAAGGAATCAAGTCATTTTCGAATAGCGTTGGTACATGATTGACTGAATGCTCTTGTCCTGCATAAATAAATGCTGCTCCTTTTAAGAAAAACATGAGAGCAATCATCTGCTTGAAGTGATCATCATCTCTAACCTTACTTCTAAGTCTTGGTTGATCATGATTTTCAAAGCTTCTCAGCTTCACATAATTCTTAGGATAAATCACATCTTGTCTTTGAACCTCTTCTAGCCATCTAGAAAGCTTTTTGCCATCCTTTAAGTAATCATTCATATAATCATAAATGTCATAATCATAGCAAATATCAAATGCTTCATACATTTGTGAATCACTTGAACAATCATAGCCCATATCTCGCAGATATTTGATAAAACCCGGATGAACAGATTCAGTTAACCAAATGAGATTTGGATTCACTTTTTCGACTTCATTTCTTGCTTCCTTCCAAAAATCAATAGGTAGAAGTGGCGCAACATCACATCTGAAGCCATCAACAATTGAACCCCAGTACTTTAATACGTCAATCAAATAATCCCAAACAGGACGCTTTGAGAAGTCTAGATCAGTGATATCGCTCCAATCTCCGATACGATTCGCGAATTCACCTTTTTCATTTTTATAGAACCACTCTGGTTTTTCATGAACTAACTTGGAATCTCTTGAGGTATGGTTAAAAACAATATCAATCATAACCTTCATCCCAAGCGCGTGTGATTTAGAGACAAGTTCCTTGAAATCATCGATAGTACCAAGCTTTTCATGAACTTCCATGTAATCAATAATAGAATAGGGGCTACCTTCAGCACCTTTTCTTGCTTTCTTTCCAATCGGATGAATCGGTAAAAGGTATAGGACATCAGTCCCTAAAGCTTTAATACGCTCAAGGTCTTGAATAACACCTTGAAAGTTATGCAGTTTTGAATGCTGTCTTGGAAAGACTTGATAAAACGTATAGGATCTTAAATTGAGATCTGTTTGTTTTGCCATGTTTTTTCTCCCTAAAAAGTGATTTTTTTAAGCTTCCAAATATCATTATTATACTGCTCAATCGTTCTATCTGAGGTAAAGAACCCAGAATTTGCGATATTTGCAATTGACATTGCTAGCCAACGCGTTCTATTCTTATATGCGCTATTGGCAACCTCATGAGCCTTGACATAAGCGTCAAAATCCTTCATCACTAAGAAATAGTCGCTATTGAGTAATGCATTTAATATATAATCGAAATGCTGTGGATTTGGATGTAATTTTCTAATTAACTGAAATACATTTTGTAATCTTGGATCTCTATCATAGATTTCTCTAGGCTTGTAGCCATTGAATGTGTAAAGCTTTGTAACTTCTTCAGCTGATAATCCAAAGATAATTTCGTTTTCAAAGCCTGCTTTTTCAACGATTTCTACGTTTGCACCATCCATTGTTCCAATCGTGATAGCGCCATTCATCATGAATTTCATATT
>JAUSOA010000045.1 GCA_030656435.1 Acholeplasmataceae bacterium
CCCAATAGAGACAATCATCACAGGCTTATACCTTTTCGAATCAATTCCTAATGCGTCAGCGATTTGATCGTGTCTAAATCCACCTATAGAGCAGGTTTCATAGCCATGTTCTCTAGCTACATGCATCAACTGCATTGCTGCAAGACCAGAATCGATTAATCCGCCCTTTTCAATACCCTCTTCAGAAAGAGTTGGAATCATGTTTGCGATGTTTCTTAATTGCTTTTCTTTAACTTCCTCAGGCATTAATCCTGCTAATACAGCTTTATCATATATCTTTTCAGCAAATTCATATTTTTTTAAGTCAGTGAAGATACAAATCATTGCTGCTGATGTATCAAGTTGTAAATGGTTGCCATATAAAACAGGTCTTAATTTTTCCTTTGCTTCCTTGGATTCTACAATGAAATATCTCCATGGCTGCATATTCATGCTAGATGGTGCACGATTGGTTTCTTCAATGATTTCCTTCATTTCTTCTTTAGTAATTTTTACTGTCGGATCATATTTTCTAATCGACCGACGTTCTGTTAGCTTTGACATAGTGACCTCCCTCGACAAGTAGTATTATATCATGCAAAGAAAATTATGTGAATTGGTTTTGCATTATATAAATGCTATAATAAATTTGAAAGGATGGGGAAAATGAATACAAAATTTATATTAGTTCGCCACGGTGAACCACGCTATGATGAAGTACTAGAAAGAAAATATTTTGGTATGGGCTATGATTTAGGAAAATTAACTGAAAAAGGTGTTTTACAAGCAGAAAAGAGAGCGAAAGATCCACTATTTAAGGATGCAGAAATTATCGTCTCTTCACCCTATACGAGAGCACTACAAACTGCAGCTATCATTTCTAGAATTACAGGAATTCCACTTGCAGTCGAAAATGATTTACATGAGTGGATGCCAGATACGACGTTTAAATTTGAACTTGACGCCAATCAATCCTTTCAGGAATATCTTTTAGCTAAGGGTATTCGAAAAGATTATCATACATATTATTGGGAATCCTATCCTGATTTAAAGAAAAGAGTCACACATGCATTAGAAGGCTACAAATCATATAAAAAGGTCATTGTTGTTTGTCATGGAATCGTGATGTCAACACTAACTAGATTTGATGATGTAATCGAGCATTGTGGTGTCAGAGAAGTTAGCTTATAATGGATATTTTAAGATTAGAGGCTTGGTATGATAAAAACCATCGAAAGCTTCTATTTAGAGAATCTAAGAATCCTTATTTGATATGGGTAAGTGAAATCATGCTTCAACAAACTCAAGTTGAAGCAGTCTTACCCTTTTTTGAGCGTCTTATTCAAAAATACCCAACGATTGAAGAACTTGCTAAGTCTGATGAAGTCACCTTTCAAAAGGATGTAGAAGGACTTGGATATTATAGAAGATTTAAGAATATGATCAAGGCTGCAAAGATAATTGTCCTAGATTATCAAGGAATCTTTCCAAATTCTTATGAGGATCTTTTGAAGCTTCCTGGTATTGGGAAGTATACCGCTGGAGCAATCATGAGCATCGCCTATAATAAGCCCTATAGTGCATTAGATGGTAATGTGATTCGTGTATTATCAAGATATCTTGGAAATAGTGAAGATATGAGAATGGAAAAGAATCGAAAAATACTGGATAAAATCAATCAAGGGTATATTGAAAAAGCGACTCCAATGATTTATACGCAAGCCATGATGGAATTAGGTGCTAAGGTCTGTAGACCAAGAAATCCGAAATGCGAGGAATGTCCATTAAATGAGCATTGCTTCGCATTCCTTAATGATCAAAGAGAAGACTTTCCAATTTTAACAAAACTAAAGGATAAAAAGGAATTCAACTATATAACACTAATCATTCAATATGAGAATAAGTATTGCCTAAGAAAAAGAACAGAATCTCTATTAGAGGGAATGTATGAATATCCTCAATATGAGATTGAAAGCATCTCCAACATCGTAAATGATTTTGAAGACCAGGGCATTCATGTATCTTACTATCAATATCAAAAAACCTATAAGCATATCTTCACTCATCAAATTTGGAATATGCATGTCTATAAGGTAATCATTAAAGAAAAAGTACTTGATGAATGGATTCTTATGAATAAAGAAGATATCATAACCATACCGATGGCAATCGCACATCGAAAAATCAAAATATAACAACCTTTTGGGTTGTTATTGTTTTTTAAATGCATATTCCTGTTGTTATATGAAATAAAAGCATAAAATGGCTATGAAGGAAGTGATGATATGTCAACAAGTAAGGTCGTTATTGTTGGAGCAGGAATGGTTGGAATGAGCTATGCATATTCTTTAGTCAATCAAGGGACAGTTGAAGAAATAGTTTTAATTGATATCGATAAGGAAAGAGCTCTTGGAGAAGCCATGGATTTAAATCATGGACTTGCTTTTGCACCAAGAAAAATGAGCATTAAAGCAGGAGATTATAAAGACTGTAAGGATGCACATATCGTTGTTATTACTGCAGGTGTGAATCAAAAGGAAGGTCAAACAAGAATTGATTTATTAAATAGTAACGCAAAAATTATGAAGTCAGTCACAAAAAGTGTAGTTGATTCTGGTTTTGATGGAATCTTTTTAGTGGCTTCGAATCCTGTTGATATATCAACCTATGTCGTTTGGAAAACCTCAGGATTTCCATCTTCTAAAGTCATTGGCAGTGGGACATCATTAGATACTGCTAGATTAAGATATGAAATATCAAAAAAAATTGATATATCTGTCTCCAATATTCATGCCTATATCCTAGGCGAACATGGAGATAGTGAATTTGTTTGTTGGTCGAATGCGTATGTAGGAGCCAAACCAATTATGGATGTCATTGATACAATGGGTCAAATAACTTTTAGTGATTTAGATGAAATATATATTACGGTAAGAGATGCTGCATATGAAATTATCAAAAGAAAAAAAGCGACTTATTACGCAATAGGTATGACACTTGTTAAAATCACTTCAGCGATATTCAATAATGAGAATAGAATTATCCCAATATCTGTTTATAATGATGGAGTCTATAATGTAGAGCCTGATGTATATATCGGGTTGCCGGCAGTTTTAAATAGAGAAGGTATTCATCATATTATAAGCTTAAAGCTGAGCAAAGAAGAACAAGTCAAGCTGCAAAAATCAGCAAATATTTTAAGAGATATACTTGATAAGATGGAATTTTAAAAATAAATCATAATATATATCAAAAAAAAGAGATATTTTTTCGGTGACAACCGAATCACATCTCTTTTTATTTTTTTAGTTAATTAAAAAACTCTAAGAATCCTTTATTCTTCCTTAATGCGTAATATAGGGGTAAGCCTAATCCATATAATACAACTGCTTGTCCAAATGATACCAATAACATATTGACAAAGAATGGAAGCTGTAATGTAAATACGAGTAATAGTCCTACATAAATACCATTAATTAAGACCGGAAATAGAAGTGAAAGCCATTTCCTTTTAATAAATAGAATCATAAAGCCTATCGAAACGAGTGTGGCAAGGCTTCCAAAGACTGCATCAACGATTCCTGCTGGAGCGTAGTGCCAATTTGCGAAAAATGTTCCAATTGTTATTCCGACAATAGCTTTTTTGTCAAAAAAGACTAGAATCAATAACACCTCTGCAATTCTAAACTGTACGGCTTCAAAGCTTAGGAATTGAAATACCAGTACCAACACATAATAAATCGCGGCGATCATCGCCTGCATTAAAAAATCCTTTAAAACCCATTTTTTCATTTTATTGCTCCCTGTTTTGTTTTTTAGCTGGTTTCCTAGGGTACAGCTAATCATATTACTTAAAACATTTTAACAAAGTTATGCTATAATTACAAGGTAAAGGATGATTATATGAGTATAAAATTTGAAGTCTTGCATGTATGTAAGCAAAGTGGAGCACGTTTAGGAAAATTAACAACACCTCATGGGGTTTTTGAAACGCCTTTTTTTATGCCTGTTGGTACACAGGCAACGGTTAAAACATTGTCTGTAGAGGAAGTCAAAGAAGTTTCTGAAGGTCTAATTTTAGGAAATACCTATCATTTATGGCTTCAACCAGGTGCTGATTTAGTTGAAGAGCATGGTGGTATTAGAGGCTTTATGCAATGGGACGGTGCACTCTTAACAGATAGTGGAGGATATCAGGTATTCTCACTCACTGAAATGAGAAAGATTACTGAAGAAGGAGTCTTTTTTAAACACCATAAAAATGGATCCTCTTTATTTATGTCACCAGAAAATTCGATTCAAATTCAAGAAAAATTAGGTGCAGATATCATCATGAGCTTTGATGAATGTCCACCTCCATATGAAACAGATGATTATATGCAAAAATCAGTCGATCGCACGATTCGTTGGGCAAAAAGAGGTAAGGATATTTTAGCTTCTGACCAAGCATTATTTGGAATTGTACAGGGTGGATTGAATAAGGATATCAGAAAATACTGTGCTGAAAAATTAATCGAAATGGACTTCCCTGGATATTCAATTGGAGGACTTTCTGTTGGTGAAAAGAAGCATGAAATGTATGAAATGACACACTTTTTAAACCCGATTTTACCCTTTGATAAACCACGCTATTTAATGGGTGTTGGTTCACCAGATGATCTTGTAGAAAACGTCATTAACGGAATGGATATGTTTGATTGTGTGTTACCCACACGGATCGCAAGACATGGCAGTGCGCTCACGACTTTAGGTAAAATTGTAATCAAAAATCAAACCTATGAACATGATTTGACACCACTAGACCCAAATCTGCAAACACCTATATCTAAATATACGAAATCATACATTCGTCATCTCTTCAAGGCTGAAGAGATGCTAGGGATGCGTTTAGTCTCCTACCAAAATTTGGCTTACTTAAAGCATTTAATGGCGGAAATCAGAACTGCAATCAAAGAGGATCGTCTCCTAGATTACAAGGAAGAGATGAAGAAAAAAACGAATTATTTCAAATCGAGATAATAAACCTTTTAATTAACAAGATTATATTGTAAAATATAAATAGTACGAGGAGGGATATCATGGTATTCGGCGAATCAGATAATTTCAATCAAAAACCAGTAATTAAAGTCATCGGTGTTGGTGGTGGCGGAGGAAATGCAATCAATCGAATGATTGAAAATGACGTCAAGGGCGTTGTTTTTGTCGCGATGAATACAGATGCTCAAGTACTAAAGGTTTCAAAAGCTGAAACTAGAGTTCAGCTTGGTAAATATTTAACTAGAGGCTTAGGTGCTGGTGCTAAACAAGAAGTTGGTAGAAAAGCAGCTGAGGAATCAATCGAAGAAATCGAAGAAGTGTTAAGAGATGCTGACATGGTTTTTATCACTGCAGGTATGGGTGGTGGAACTGGTACAGGTGCCGCTCCAATTATCGCAAAAAGAGCTAAGGAAATGGGATGTCTAACGATTGGTATTGTCACGAAACCATTCGCTTTTGAAGGTCCTGCTCGTATGCAAGCAGCCATTTATGGCCTAGAGGAATTAAAGCCACATGTCGATACATTAATCGTTATTCCAAATGAAAGATTACTCGCAATCTCTGGTCCTACCACACAATTACTAGATGCATTTAGAGAATCAGATAATGTCTTACGTCAAGGTGTTCAAGGGATTGCTGAAATTATCGCTATCCCAGGTTTAATTAACGTTGACTTTGCAGATGTTAGAACCGTAATGGAAAATAAAGGAACTGCCTTAATGGGTATCGGTATTGCATCTGGTGAAGATAGAGCGATTGAAGCAGCAAGAAAAGCAATTCACTCTAAATTACTAGAGGTATCTATCGACGGTGCAACTGATGCAATCGTCAATATTACATCAGGAACAAACATCACATTGTTTGAAACTGAACAAGCATTATCAGAAATCAGAAATTCAACAGATAGAGATCTAAATATTATCTATGGAACTACAGTCAATCAGGATTTAGATGATGAATTGATTGTAACCGTGATCGCTACAGGCTATGAACTTAAGGCTAAGGATACAACAATTGAAAATCTTGCAAGTGAAATATTCAATAAGACTTCAGATGAACAAATGAAATTAACCCGCCAAGGATTAAAAAATCAATCCTATGAAGATTATGAAGAACCAAATAATCAAGTCTCTGAAGGAAAGAAGCGCAATCTACCTTCATGGCTCGTAAAAAAAGGAAAATTTTAAAGAAGGCGATAAGCCTTTTTTACTGGAAGGAACTAAAATTATGTTAAAAGCAGGAATTATCGGCTTGCCGAATGTAGGGAAATCTACACTCTTCAACGCTATTACAAAAGCAGAGGCACTTGCTGCAAACTATCCGTTTGCAACCATAGAACCTAATGTTGGTGTTGTTTATGTACAAGACCCAAGATTAGATGTGCTTGAAAAAATATATAAGCCAAAGAAGGTTGTACCAACAGCCTATGAGTTTATTGATATCGCAGGTTTAGTACGTGGTGCATCTCAAGGCGAAGGTCTTGGGAACCAATTTTTGAGTCATATTCGTGAAGTTGATGCCATATGTCAGGTTGTTCGTTGCTTTGAAGATGGTAATATTACCCACGTTGAAGGCTCAATTGACCCCTTAAGAGATATTGAAACCGTAAAGATTGAATTAAACCTAGCAGACCTAGAATCGATAGATAAAAGAATTCGAAGACTCGAGAAAAAGGCGAAGGCTAAGGATAAGGAATCGATGTTTGAATATGACATATTATCCAAGATCAAAGATGTTTTAGACACCAATGGAAGTCCAAGATTAATTCCATTTGAGGAAGAAGAATTAAAGTTAATCAGAAGCTTTAATCTATTATCATTGAAGCCAATGATTTATATCGCTAATGTGGCTGAAGAAGATCTTCATCACCCTGATTTGAATAAACACTATCAAAACCTTTTACAATTCGCGAAGCAAGAAGGCACTGAAGTCGTCTTAATATCTGCTCAAGTGGAATGCGAAATCGCATCCCTAGAGCCTGAGGAACAAGAAACATTTTTAGAAGCCTATGGATTAAAGAAATCAGGACTCAATGAAGTGATTGAAAAAAGCTATGATCTTCTTGGTCTAAAGACCTACTTTACCGCAGGTGAGCCTGAGGTTAGAGCATGGACATTTAAAAAGGGAATGAAGGCTCCTCAGTGTGCTGGAATTATTCATAGTGATTTTGAGCGTGGATTTATTAAAGCGGAAACACTATCCTTTTCGGATTTAGTTAGATATAAAACTCCTCAAATTGCTAAGGAAAATGGAAGAGTTCGATTGGAAGGAAAAGACTATGTTGTCCAAGATGGTGACATCATGCTCTTTAGGTTCAATGTGTAATGAATTTTAACGAATCTGTCACAGTCATTTGTGCATCTAAATATTTTAATACCGAAGAGATGAGAAAGCTTTATCAAAAGCAGGTTTTTCATTTTGGCGAAAATAGGGTGCAGGATATGCTGAAAAAGATGGATGAGCTCATTGACCTAAATATTACTTGGCACTTCATAGGACATCTTCAAACCAATAAGGTCAAGGATATCATCAATAAAATCGATTATCTGCATACATTAGACCGGATTAGCCTTGCTGAAAGCATTCAAAAGTATGCGAGCAAAGTCTTGAAATGCTTTGTTCAAGTTAATTTAACAAATGAAGACCAAAAATCAGGAATAAACCCCAATAATTTATCGCAATTTCTAATAGATATCAGAAAATATGATAAAATAGAAGTAATCGGTTTAATGACTATTGGGAAAGATAATGATCTAGTTGCTACTGAACATGCTTTTCGCATGCTAGATAGCCTAGCAAATGAACATCATCTTAACTATAGATCAATGGGAATGACATCAGATTACGAGCTTGCAATCAAGCATCATGCAACACATTTAAGAATTGGTAGAAAATTCTTAGAACTGCTATAAAGAGGAGAACTTATGGGACTATTTAGTGTTGGAAAGAAAAAGAAAAAAGAAGATGTAAAAGATGAAGTTGTCTTAAAATCTGAAATGATTGTCTTTGAAAAACTAACATCAGATGATGACATATTTCTAACAACCTTAGCAGATCAAATGATGCAAGGATATCCACTCATTTTAAACTTTGAACCGCTTGATATCGATCAAGCAAACAAAGTCATCGCATTTCTCTCTGGAGTTATTTATGCAATTCAAGGGGAAATTGTAAACGTTCAAGAAAAAGTATTTATGTTTGCAGCAAAAGATGTTTATGAAGATGGATCCATGGAAGAATTTCTAAAGGAAATCGTAGCTTAAATCAAATATGCAATGAGAAGGACACGCAAACATAGTGATGTTTAAAGCGATTCAGGGACGGTGTAAGCCTGAAACCACTCACATGAATGCATCACCTTTGAGCAAAATAAAAACGAAGTGCTAGAATTTATTCTAGAACTAAGGTGGTACCGCGGAACTCGATTTCGTCCTTAGATATTAAGGGCGAATTTTATTATATAAATACGAATTAAAGGAGAAATAACAATGGACTATAAAGACACATTATTAATGCCGAAAACAGATTTTCAAATGAGAGGAAATCTCGGCGTCAGAGAGCTTGAATTTCAAAAGAGATGGAGCGATATCGATTTATACAAAAAGGTATTAGAGAAAAATAAGGATTCCATTCCCTTCATTTTGCATGATGGACCTCCATATGCAAATGGGGATATCCACATTGGACACGCCTTAAATAAGGTTCTAAAGGACTTTGTTTTGCGTTATAAGACAATGATGGGACATTACGTTCCATACGTTCCAGGCTGGGATACGCATGGTCTACCCATTGAAACAGCGTTAACCAAAAAGGGAGTGAACCGTAAGGAACTTTCACTTGTTGAATATAGAAAATTATGTCGTGCATATGCACTCGATCAGGTTGAAAAACAAAAACATCAATTTGCTAGATTAGGCATTCTTGGTGAATGGGAAAATCCCTATATCACCTTAACAAATGACTTTGAAGCGAATCAAGTTAAGGTTTTCGCTAAAATGGTTGATCGCGGGCTTATCTATAAAGGGCTAAAGCCTGTCTACTGGTCGCCTTCATCTGAATCTGCACTTGCAGAGGCTGAAATAGAGTACCAGGATAAGCAGTCAACATCTGTATATGTAGCATTTCCAGCAGTTAAAGGTAAGGGTTTATTTAAAGACGCTTCTTACTTAATTTGGACAACTACTCCTTGGACACTTCCAGCAAACCTAGCTATTTCTGTTCATCCTAGAATGAATTATAGTGTTTTAGAGGTTGGTAAGAAAAAATATGTAGTCGCAGAAAGCTTAATCGAAACACTTGCTAAAACATTACATTTTGAAGACTACAAAGTTTTAGGAACTTTCAAGGGAGCTGAATTAGAGCATTATCAATATAAGCACCCATTATACGATAGAATTTCACCAATTATTGTTGGTGAGCATGTCACAGATACCGATGGTACTGGATTAGTACATACCGCACCAGGACATGGTGAAGATGACTATAGAGTCGGTAGAACTTATAATCTTGATATTTTATGCCCTGTTGATGACAGAGGGTTTATGACTGAAGAAGCAGGACAATTTGCAGGCCTATATTATGAGGTTGCAAACGAAGAAATTGTCAAAGCTTTAAATGAAGCGAATGTATTACTGCGCTCTGATAAGTTCATGCATAGCTATCCACATGACTGGAGAACGAAAAAACCAGTTATTTTTAGAGCGACTCCACAATGGTTTGCTTCAATCGAGAAGCTTAAAGATGAATTACTCAGCGAAGTTAAAAAGGCAGACTGGCTACCTTTATGGGGTGAGCTACGTATCTCAAATATGATTACTGGTCGCGAGGACTGGTGTATTTCTAGACAA
>JAUSOA010000047.1 GCA_030656435.1 Acholeplasmataceae bacterium
CAATCGCTACTGCGGTAGTATCTGAACCACCGCGACCTAAAGTCGTTATATCACCAGCATCATTTAACCCTTGAAATCCTGCAACAACAGCAATTTTTCCTTGCTTAAGATGCTTTTCGATATTGGTTGTATCGATATCTAATATTTTATTTTTTGTATGCAATCCACCCGTTTTAATACCTGCTTGAAATCCTGTTAATGCAACAGCTTCAAACCCATTTTCATTTAAGATCATGGTAAGTAGTGCAATTGATACTTGCTCTCCTGTCGAGATTAACATATCAATTTCCCTTTTTGAGGGATGCTTTGATGCTTGCTTTGCCATTTCAAGTAAGTGATTTGTCGTTTTTCCCATTGCTGATACTACAACAACAACATTTTCAAATGATTCCTTCTTTTTGATGATTCGTTTTGCTATTTTTTGCATTTTTTCAATGGTCTCTACTGAAGAACCACCAAATTTCATTACAACTGAATTGTCCATTTTCTATTTTCCTAATCTTATATCGCTTCTTAATAAATCCTGATATGTCTCTCTTTTGACAACCAACTTCGTTTTTCCATTGGATGCAAATACTACAGCTGGCTTTAATAGTCTATTATAATTTGAACTCATCGAATAATGATATGCACCTGTTGAGTATACGACTAACAAATCATTTTCCTTTGGAATAGGAAGCATAATATCCTTGATTATAATATCGCCTGTTTCACAAGCTTTACCTGTAACAGTATAATTTTTTTCGACTTTATCCATCATTCTATTTCCCAAGGATGCATTATATTTAGCTTGATATAGTGCTGTTCTAATGTGATCAGCCATCGAGCCATCAACAAAAACAAAGTTTTTTCCACCAAATGTTTCCTTTGTTCCGCTGATTGTATAAAGTGTATACCCTGCTTCAGCAACAATTGCACGTCCTGGTTCAATTAAAATTTTTGGTGTCTTAATACCAAGCCCAATAGACTCCTGATGAATGGTATCTAATATTTTAGGCAGAAAAGTTTCCAGAGAAAAGGGATGGTCTTCATTTGTATAATGTGCTCCAAATCCACCACCAAGATTCAATTCCTTCACTTCAATTCCTAACTGTTTTTGAATATGCGCACAATATTTTAAATTGGTAACAGCTAGCTCTTTAAACGAATTTTCTTCAAATATTTGAGAGCCAATATGACTGTGAAAACCAACGAAGTCAAAAGAAGGATGGTTATGGATCAATTGAATCAAAAATAGTGTTTTTGGATCAAATATACTCACTCCAAATTTAGAGTCATTTTTGGTAGTACGAATATATTCATGCGTGTGTGCATCGATACCTGGATTGATTCTAAGCATCACTCTAATTTTTCTATCTTTTTCAACCAATAGAGATAAACGATTGAATTCATCAGCATTATCGATAACAATCGTCCCAATCCGATGCTCTAAAGCCATTTTTAGTTCTTCAACTGACTTATTATTTCCATGAAAAAAGATCTTTGATACAGGAAAGCCCGAATGAATTGCAGTAAACATTTCGCCACCAGATACCACATCTAGTGATAAACCTTCTTCTTTGATCAGCTCACACATTGATAGATTTAAAAATGCTTTCGATGCATAAATGATTTCCGTTTTTACGATGTGATGTTGAAATCCATTTAAAAATGTTTTGCACTGCTTTCTTATTTTACTTTCATCCATCACATATAAAGGTGTTCCATAATTCTTGACTAACTCAAGAACATCGACCTCTCCGATTTCAAGATGATTTAATTGATTTACACTCCAATTATTACTCATAAACACATGTTCTCCTTTGGTATAAAAATAAAAACCACAGCAAAAGCCAGTGGTTCAATAGAACGATGCTCTTGCCCTTCCACGGTAAAGCGCAATCCTTTTGAGTTGGGCAACCCAATGGAACAGTCATATGTTTATTCAACATATGCCCAGCATAATTTCAATGCTTCGGCGTCATTCCCTTTCCCTTACGGTACTATTGATTTAACGCAGCCTCTTTATTCGTGGTTATTTAATTACGTGAAAAGAATAACACATTCATTTTAAAATGTCTATAAAAATGTAAAAAATTTTCATATTGCTTACATGATTTTTGAAAAGTCATAAAAATGTAAGAAGTCTTCTTCGTGATGAGTTCTATAAATGGTATAATTGGAGTTAAAGAATAACAATAATTATGAATGGTGAGTGTAATGAAAAAAGAAGACTACCAAATTAAACATCAGAATCAGCAAAACATAATAGAAAAAAAGAATATTAGGGATTTCTTCCTCTATTATAGTCAGCAGGCTTCAAATACTGGTTTTTGGTATATAGATGTTGAATCAAATACATTAACATGGTCAGATGAAACTTATATTCTCCTTGGAATTCCAAAAATTGAAGATATTTCATTAAAAACCTTTATTGGTTTAGTCCATCCAGAAGACAAAGATTATGTTATCAAGTATTGGAATGATTTTAAGGATTTAGGTAAGGGCTATACAATTCGATATCGTGTGATTGTCAATGAAAAAACTTTGTGGCTAGAAGCACGCTCTCTTGTAGAACTCAACGAAAGACAAGAAGTCATCGGACTCTTTGGAACACTAGAGGATGTCACTATACAGGTCAATGAACAAATTGAAGCAGAAAATTATCGGTTGAAACTCGAAAATATCATTCGTGAAAAGACGATAGAACTTGAAAAAGCAATATCTCAAGCAAAATCATCAAATCAAGTCAAGACTAGCTTCCTATCCAATATGAGCCATGAAATTCGAACACCAATGAACGCAATCATTGGATTTACGCATTTACTTGAAGAGAAGATTACAGATTCAGAACAAAAGGAATATTTAGATAGAATTAATGATGCCTCAAAGCATCTTCTTGGAATTGTTAATGATATTTTGGACTTATCCAAAATTGAAGCAGGAAAAATGGTTTTAGAGGAAAGAGCATTTAGTCTAGATAAACTAATTAATGAGGTTAGATCCCTTGTAAGTGAAATAGTGAAGGCTAAAAAACTCTATATTGATATTGAAAAAATAGACTGTCCTGAGGTTTTAATTGGGGATGCAAGTCGCATTAGACAAATACTAATCAATTTATTGAGTAATGCAGTTAAATTCACTGACACCGGTGGAATCAGTCTTGTTATTTTTATGGAAGAAAAGCATGATCAAAATGTGAGAATGGGGTTCAAAGTTAAAGATACTGGAATCGGAATGACCGAGGAGCAGCAAAAAAGACTATTCCAAGAATTTGAGCAAGCTGATTCTTCAACAACTAGACTATATGGAGGAACAGGACTCGGCTTATCCATATCTAAAAAATTATCTGAACTGATGAATGGAACACTAACTGTCGAAAGTAGACTGAATGAAGGCAGTGAGTTTATTCTATCGATTCCATTGATAGTTGACGAACAAGAGTCAACTTTGAAATCGATTCATTTAGAGGATTCAAATGAATCTAAACCAAAGACTGGATCAAAAATACTAGTTGCCGAAGATAATTTTTTAAGTCAAAAACTTGCACATCGTATTCTAACGAATATGGGTATGGTTGTAGCAGTCGCCAATAATGGAAAGGTTGCAGTTGACCTTGTGAAATCAAATATTTATGATCTAATCATTTTAGATATTCAAATGCCTATCATGGATGGAATTGAAGCAACCAAACAAATTCGAGCATTTAATCAAGAGACTCCAATCCTAGCCTTAACTGCAAATGCATTTTCTGAGGATCGTGCCCTATGTTTAGAGGCTGGAATGAATGACTATATTTCAAAGCCTATCGATCCTAAATCGCTTAGCAAAGTTCTTTCCAACTGGATTCCAGAAGATAAATAAGAAAAAAGACATCGCAATGTCTTTTTTTTGTATTAGAATATATTCAGCAATTTTGAAATCCTAATATAGAGTTCAACACCCTTTTCTAAAACAATTTCATCAAAATTGAAGTAGCAACTGTGTAGTGGGTGGATAAATCCTAAGCTATCATTTTTGGTACCTAACATTACAAACATTCCTGGAACCTTTTGTTGATAGAATGCAAAATCTTCAGCAAACATCATCGGCTTTAAGATTTTATATTCAGCTTTTTCCATGCTACCTTCTAGCATGTGGAAAAGCTTTTCATCATTTACAACAGGTGGATAATAATCAATAATATCGTTTTTCACTGTAACATCAAATGACAAAGATATACCTTTGTCAATATCTCTCATTTTTTTCTTGATGGAATCATATACATTTTGATTGAAGCTTCGAATCGTCCCTGTCATTAAAACATCTTGGGCAATAATATTTCTTGCCTCACCACCGTGCGTGGTACCAATCGTTATGACTGCGGGATCTAGGGGATCTAAAAATCTTGAAATGATGGAATGATATTGAGTGACTAGATGAGAGGCAGCTAGTATCGCATCATGACCTAGATGTGGTTGTGCGCCGTGTGCACTTATTCCTTGAATATGTAAGTTAAATTCACCGTTTTGTGCCATCATCGGACCATTGGTCAAACCATAGAGTCCCTCTTCAAGTCCAGGATATAGATGAATTCCAAAAATATGTTGAATATTATACTTTTCGAAAACTCCTTCTTCAATAATGATCTTGGCACCACCAGGACCTTCTTCTGCAGGCTGAAAAATAAAGACGATTGTTTTGTTCAAGTCCTTTAATTTTGAAACATATTCGGCAAATCCTAAAAGCATAGCCATGTGTCCATCATGACCACAAGCATGCATTTTACCTTCGTGCTTGGATAAAAAGCTTGCACCTGTTAATTCTTTGACAGGTAATGCATCCATATCAGAACGAAAAGCGATAGCCTCATCGCTTTTCCCCTTTTTTACTGCAATCAAACCTGTTTTAGCAGTAGACTTAGTTTCATAACCCATGGATTCAAGTTCTTTTTTCACATATTCACTCGTCATATATAAGTCAAATGCAAGCTCTGGTATTTGGTGAAGATCTCTTCTATAATTTTTTAATTTTTGATAATTCATGCATTTTCCTCATTGTTTTTCTCATGGTCTAGTAATATTTTTTTTATATGTGTATAGGTTTTTCCGGAATACCCAGTTAGGCTTCCATCCTTGCCAATCACTCGGTGGCATGGAACAACAATACCAATTGGATTTCTCTTACATGCTTGTCCAACTGCACGTACTGCCTTTGGATTATGAAGGTGATTCGCGATATCCTGATAACTCATTGTTTTTCCATAGGGTATTTTTAGCATTTCGCTCCATACAGATCTTTGAAAGGGGGTTCCTTTTTCGAAATCTATAGCAATATCAAAATCTTTAATTTGACCCTTAAAATATAAATCCAATTGTTTATTTATTTTCTTTGTTGATGCATTATCTTCAATAGAAACTGCTAGATCGTCAATCATCATCTCTACGAGTAAGTCATTTTCGAGACGATATGTGATAACTCCTAAAGGACTCTCATACTTCGCGTACATGTTTGCACTTCCCTTACATTAAAAATGGCGTTTATTTTTATTGTCGTGAAACATACTATCAATTAAGATCACAAGTGCTAGATAAAAAACATCATTTTTATCATCGTGAATAGTTATTTGATAGGAATCTCCCCATGATAACCATTTCTTTGTTACACTAGCAACTTCTTCCATTCCATTAAAAACCTGAAATGAGTGTGCAAAATAATCACCTTCAATGTTAAAATTCATACCTTCCTTTTCAACAAAGACTTTGGGTCTAAAGAAAGAAAATTTTCTTTTAACAAGAGCTATTTGGTTTAAATTGGCATCTAACATTAAATAGTTAGGCATGATATAAAAAAGTTTTCTTTTGAAGTTGTAGATAACTTCATCATTGGATTGATCTATAAATTTCATCTTCCTATGAATCGAAAAGACCTTACTTTTGACATAATAAACAACATTTTGATTTTCATCAAACACCTTGTAACGATCTGTTAGAGAAAATACCTTTTGTTTCAAATAGAAATGTTTCATCACTTAACCTCTCTCGTATAATATGTAGTGTAGATTTAGGTTAGACCTAGCTACATATCATGTTTTATAAGTTTGAAGCCCTGGTGTTATAATATAGTCAAGATATAACCAGAATAATCCGCTGTTACCCCTTGCACATTAAGGTGCTTGAAAAGCGTGCGAACCTGCTTGCTTGACCTATCTGCTTACCGGTTGTTGTTACCCGTTAGATCCAACTCAACTTCTACGTCTAACGGTGGTTTCTTATTCGGCGAGGCTGCAGTTGTCTTTCAAGGCTAGGGCTTCTCTTATATCTCATTTTCCCTTGAAAGAAGGTTTTAATTTGAATCTTACTTTATTCGTCGGAATTGATGTCTCCAAAGAATCCAATCACGTGTATGCGATGAACTTGGCGCGTGCTAAGTTGCTTTCGACACATATTCCAAACACTCAAGATGGTGCTGCCATCATTGAATCTAAACTGTTGGATATTTTGAATAGCCACGGACTCTTAAAAGTTATTGTTATCTTAGAGTCAACAGGTGTCTATTCAGCTCATCTTGCCACCTATCTCTCAAACTCTAAACATCTCGCTATTTTTGATTCAAAGGTCTACATTATTAATCCGAAAATCTCTAAAAATTACAGGAAGAGTTTTGCTGATATGGATAAGACAGATCCTAAAGATGCCTTTATTCTGGCAGATATTGCTAGAGTCGGTAGAACTACTGAACTCACACCTTTTAAAGGGGCTCAACGCTTAGCGTTAGAACGCCTGACCAGACACCGTCTTCACATCGCTGAACTCTTATCAACGGAGAAGGTTTATGCCTTAAATAACGTGTTTTTGAAGTTTTCTGAGTTTGAAACTTTGTTCTCAGATAACTTTGGTAAGACCGCTGTCGATCTGCTTTTAGAGTATAAAACCATTGATGATATTATAGAGACACCTTTAGAAGAACTCGCTTCTTTTATCACTAAATCTAGTAAAAATCGATTTGATGATTCCTTGGATATGGCTTCTAAAATTCAAACTGCTGCCAGAGCTTCCTACCGGCTCGATAAGATTTCTTATGACCCCATTAACTTATCTCTTGCTTCATCGATTAATGTGATCAATTGCTATGAAGCTGAGATGAAACAAATCGATAAGGCAATTATGCGTCAAGTTGTTGGATTCAATCAAAATCATTACACCGTGTTGATGTCTATCCCAGGTATCGGTAAAGTCTATGCCGCAGGTATCTTAGCAGAGATTGCAGACATCAATCAATTTGAATCCGATGATGCACTTGCTAAGTATGCAGGCATTACTTGGCGTAAAACCCAGTCAGGTAAGTTCGACGCTGACAATACGCATCTGACAAAAACAGGAAATAAATACTTAAGATATTTCATTATTCAAGCCGCCAATATGGCTAGACAGCATATTCCCGAATACCGTGACTTCTATCAAAAGAAATTCAATGAAGTCACGACCCATCAACATAAACGTGCCCTCGCCCTTACCAGTAGAAAACTGATTCGTCTAATCTATGGCTTGTTGAGTGCCAATAGACTCTTTCAGTAATATTTAAATACTTCATAGTTCAAGAAATCTTTTTTTTAGCATGCCTCGCTTTAAATCATTTCATCATATTTTGATGATTTTTTTATTTTTTATCACTTGACATCTCTACCGGTTGCTTTTCCATTTATAAACTCATTTGTTTATATTATACATCAAATATAATTAGCTTCTTATAAAATGAAAGAAAAACTGCTGAAATCAGCAGCTCTATTAATGATTCTTTTTAGACTGATACATCCGGTAATCTATAAATCTTAAAAATTGATCGATACTTTTAAACTCTTCTGAATAAATCCCGTATCCAAAGCTGCAAGATAGTTTGTATGGCTTTTCATTATTTTCATTGAAAACTGAAAACGACAATTCGATATCACTAATAATATTTTTTAATCTTTCGATGCTATTCGAATTACTGATGATAATGAATTCATCACCACCGATACGTGCAATAACTTCATCTTGAGTAATTAAACCTCTAACTCTTGCGACGACTTCTTTGATTGCTTCATCACCTTCAGCATGTCCATATTCATCATTAATATCTTTTAAATGGTCAATATCCAAAAAAATCCCTCCAAAGGGTTCAACAACCTTTTGCTTGAGTTTTTTTGTAACATAATAATCAAATGACTTTCTAGTCCAAGTCCCTGTAAGTATATCTAGATGGACTAGGCGTTCCTGTAAATAAATATAAACAAAGATTAATGCAAAGGCTGCACTACTCCACATCAATAAAGTTCCATAGAATAACCACTGGACAATACCTCCGATGATTGGAAAAATGGAAAATGTAATTAAGAGGAGAAATTCTTGAGTCATGATGTTTTTTCGATTACGAATAATATGTATTAATCCCAAAAATAAATAACTGTAGGTAAACAAAACAGGAATAAAGAAATGCTCACCTCTAGAATAGACATTATTAGCATCAATAACAAAGTAAAAATCAAAAATAGGTGTGAGAAGAGCTAGTATAAAATTAACAACTACAGGCACAATCACGATTACTTTAAGGTTTTTGCTAATCCGATCGTTAGTTACCATAAAATTACGAATCAGTATATACCATGCACTAGAAAGTATTGGAGCAATACCAAATAATAAAATATGAAGAACATAGGAAACTGGAATCCAAAATGTCTCTGGTCTTTCATTGATGATACAGGTCAACGCTTCTACAAAAAGGAGTGTCATTACAACTAATATAGTGGATAAATAAACTCTATTTAGAATGTTCTTTAGATCAAGTCTTTTATAAGCAACTAAGAAGACCAGTCCTAACATGAACATCGATATCAAATTGATATCAATTCTTAAGAACACTGCCATCTGCATCGCCTCCATCTCAACTTTATATATATTATATAACAAAACTATTTAGAAATTTTGTTTTTAGGTTTCTTTGATCTCTTTTCTTTGATAAAACATCAATATAAAGAGTATAACAATTGCTAACAATTCCATCGTAATTGAAAATATGATTAGAAATATTAGCGATCTTGCATATGCAAATCCAATAACCAAACTCCCAAGAAACCAAAAGAGACCAAATACTGAACTGAATATCCCATATCCGGTAGCACGTTTATCTTTGGCTACCATCTTAGCAATAACTGCCTTTAAAATGGATTCTTGAGCACCCATACCAACACCCCATAAAACGACACCTATGATTATGAAGTAGGTTTCATTGAAGAAAAACAATAGCGGGGTTGAAAACAGTGCAATAAAAATCGCGAGAATTAATGAATATAAACCTTTTTTGTCAAACAAATGACCAAATATTAAGGCTGCTATTGCATCTACTCCCATAGCAATTGAATAAAGTAAAGGAATGTAGATCACATTGATTATATTGGATGAGTCTAAATGATATGCAATAATAGGATAATCAACAAACCCCATCGCTAGAAAGCTAATTGCTGCCATATAAATCCAAAATTGCTTATCCTTAGTTAACTCCTTAGGTTTAATCTTTGGTGCTTCAAACTGGTCAGGATTCGGATATTTAAATCTTGCTACAAATAGCATAATCAATGTGATAATCGCAAAAATCCCTAATAACAAAAAACTCATTTGATATCTAGAAAGTGCATCACCAGATGTAGAACTGACCATAAAAAATACGACTAGAGGACCTAGAAATGCTCCGAATTGATCTAATGCTTCATTGATTGCAAAAGCCTTTCCTGCACCCAAATGAGGGGCTGTGAATGAGGTTAGTGCTGATTTAGCAGGTGCTCGAACAGCTTTACCAATCCGTTCAACTAAAATTAAGACAACAGCTACCCACCAAATTGATGGAGTTACAAAGGCAAGTAATGGAATTGCAAGTAAATTAACTGCATAACCGATAATCATCATTGTCCAATACTTTTTGGTTTTATCGGCAACAATACCGGTAAATATTCTCAGTGCTTGTCCAATGAATTCTCCAAGCCCTGCAGCAAATGCAACAACAAAGGCACTAGCTCCTAAAATGTTTAAATAAGGACCATAAATACTTCTAGCTCCTTCATGGGTAAAATCAGAGAAAAAACTGATGATCCCTAAAAATAGAATAAAAATAAGTGCTTTTTTCTTTATATCCTTACTCATAATTGACCTCTTTTATGCGTTTAGATTTTCTTCTTCTTTATTTTTTTCATACAATAGTCTTTGTTCTAGTTTTTTAAGCTCTTGAGATAACTTTTCTGGTAGCTTATCACCAATTGTATCATAATATGCTTGAATTGATTCCACTTCTTCAAGCCATTTTTTTGTATCAATATAAAGTAGTTCAGAGAGTGCTTCTGATTTCATAGGAAGTCCTCTGATATCGATAGAATCCATGGTTGGAACATTTCCTATTGGTGTAATACTAGCTTGAGCAACTCCATCGCAACGCTCAAAAATCCACTTTAATATTCTTGAATTATGCCCAAACCCTGGCCATAGATAAGCACCACTATCGTCTTTTCTAAACCAATTAACATAATATATTTTTGGAAGTAACGCATCATTTGAACGCTTTCCCATATCCAACCAATGCTTCAAATAATCACCTAGATGATAGCCTATAAAAGGAAGCATCGCGAAAGGATCTCTTCTAACCTTTCCATAGTCATTAGAAATAGAAGCTGCTGTTATTTCTGAACCCATCATCGAGCCCATAAAGACACCATGACTCCAGCTAAATGCCTCGTGGATTAAAGGAATTGTCGATGGTCTTCTTCCACCTACAAGGATTGCTGAAATCAAGACACCTTGAGGATCTTCCCATTCCTGTGCTATAACAGGTGATTGCTTAGCAGCGACTGTGAATCTACAATTCGGATGTGCAGCAAGAGTTCCCTTTGAGGGTGTCCAATCCTCTTTCTTCCAATCGATTAGATGATCAGGAATTGGTCCATCTATATCCTCCCACCAAACATCTTGGTCATCTGTGATTGCAACATTGGTAAAAATCGTGTTCTTTCTAATTGCCATCATTGCGTTTGGATTGGTTCTAAATGATGTTCCTCTAGCTACTCCAAAGAAACCTGCTTCTGGATTAATGGCATAGAGTCTTCCATCATCTTTCATCCAGATCCAAGCGATATCGTCGCCAATAGTTTCAACCTTCCACCCAGGAAGAGTAGGTACAAGCATCGATAAATTCGTTTTACCGCAAGCACTTGGGAAAGCACCTAATATATATTTTGAAACACCTTCAGGATTGGTGAGTTTTAGGATGAGCATGTGCTCTGCCATCCACATCTCTTCACGAGCAATGACCGAAGCGATGCGTAGCGCTAAGCATTTTTTTCCTAACAAAGCGTTTCCACCATATCCAGAACCATATGACCATATTTGCTTTTCTTCTGGAAAATGTGAAATGAACTTATGATCAATAGGAGCTGATGGCCAAGGTAGATCTTCGACACCTTCACCCAATG
Organism: Acholeplasmataceae bacterium; assembly: GCA_030656435.1. Lineage (GTDB taxonomy): Bacteria > Bacillota_I > Bacilli_A > Acholeplasmatales > Acholeplasmataceae > Peloplasma. The sequence continues at coordinate 11,453 of JAUSOA010000047.1, forward strand.
GATAACCTACTGAATGCAAGCATGGTATAAATGAACCTAATTCTTCTAATTTTTTTAGGACATCGCGACCCACTCTTGTCATGATTCTCATATTGATAACGACATATAAACTATCAGTTATTTCAATTCCTATTTTTGATAAAGGGGAACCGTAAGGACCCATCATATAAGGAATGACATACATTGTTCTACCCTTCATAGAGCCTTTATAGAGTTCAAGCATTGTTTTCTTTAATTCCTTGGGGTCCATCCAATTATTGGTTGGTCCAGCATCTTCTTTTTTTTGTGATGCGATAAAAGTTCTATCTTCAACTCTTGCAACATCACTTGGATCACTAAAAAAAGCATAGGAATTAGGTCGTTTTTGAGGATTTAAGAGCATTGCTTTTTTCTCAAAAACTAACTGTTCTAAAAAGCGTTCGTTCTCCTCTTCACTACCATCAATCCAATGAATATCTGTTGGGTTACAAAGCTCTGCCATCTTTTTCACCCACTGATTCAAATCATGATATGAAATCATTTTTTTCTCCCTTTTTTATATTAACTTTTTAAGCATTCTGATTTCAGTTACTACCTCTCCCAATTGTTCTTCTTTTGTTTTTCCATCAGGAACAAAACCTAAGTGCTCATAAAAGGATAT
>JAUSOA010000048.1 GCA_030656435.1 Acholeplasmataceae bacterium
CTCAGTGAGTAATTCATCAGTGAGCTCAACAATGGTCATTACCATTAGTGGTCAAGAAGTCGTCGCTACATCGATTACAGTTTCTGGACTCGGTGATGCAACAATCATTGATGTCAACGGTGGAACTCTACAAATGAGTGCTCTTGTCTTACCAGAAAATGCAGCAGACAAATCAGTTATATGGTCTGTTCAAAACGGTACTGGAGTCGCAACTATTGATGCTAACGGTTTATTAACAGCTGTTTCAAATGGTACAGTTATTGCTAAGGCAATATCAGTATCAAATACATTAATATTTGGAACAAAAGAAATTACAATTAGTAATCAAGAACAACTTCCAGGAACTATGGCTGTTGACCTAAAATCTGCAGATAGTTTCGCAATCCTTGCAAAATCAGGTGTATCAACTGCATCATTATCCAATATAACAGGCAATATTGGTGTTAGTCCATCACCTGCATCATACATCACAGGTTTTTCCTTAATTATGCATTCTTCAAATGTATACGCAACATCTAGTCAAGTGACTGGAATGATTTATGCATCTGATTATGCGGTACCAACTCCTGCAAATTTAACAACTGCAGTGAGTGATATGGAAACAGCTTATACCGACGCTGCAGGTAGAGCACCAGACTTCACAGAATTATATGCTGGTAATCTAAGTGGACAAACACTTGCTGCAGGAGTTTACAAATATGGTACTGATGTCTTAATCAATACCAATGTAACCCTAACAGGTAGTGCAACTGATGTGTTTATTTTCCAAATATCAGGGTCACTTATTCAGGCTGCTAGTGTTCAAGTCATTTTATCCGGTGGAATTCTTGCTGAAAACATTTTCTGGCAAGTAGCTGGTGATGTCGCTATTGGAACCAATGCACACATGGAAGGAACAATTTTATCCATGACAAGCATTGCGATGGGTACAGGAGCTTCAATCAATGGTAAGTTATTTGCTCAAACAGCAGTTACTCTTGATGGTAATAAGGTCAATTAGTTTTAATTAAAGTTTATCAATCAAAATGTCGATTTGAGTGCTAGCAAGCCTAGCACTCCGATTGCATTTTCTATGACACTTTTATAGAGTCATCAAATTAAAAATACAATGATTATACTTTCTTTTATCAATGGATAGAGGAATCTATATAGGGTCTTAATGTAATCATACAAAAGATCAAAACTCTTTATTTCCATAGGAGGGAATATTTATGCAACATAATAGATTTATAACGTTTTCAAAGATTTTCACGTTTCTTATTGTCTTAGGTGCACTATTTACATTAGCTGCATGTAAAGACAAAGTTATCGAAGTCGAATCTATTTCGGTTTCAGCTATCGGTGATGCTTCAACAATCACGGTTTTCCACGGATCTCTTCAGATGATAGCAAATGTCGAACCTGAGGATGCAACAGATACAAGCGTTGTATGGAGCGTACAAAATGGTACAGGTTCAGCTACAATTAATGCATTTGGAATGTTAACTGCAGTATCTAATGGTACTGTCACAGTTAAAGCTACTTCAGTGAGCAATGATGCGATTATGGGGACAAAAGTTATCACATTGAGCAATCAACAAGTGGTAGTTAGTTCAGTAGCAGTATCTAGTGCAGGCGATGCAACTACAATTACTGTTAGATCTGGAACCTTACAAATGTCCGCACTTGTATTACCTGCGAATGCAGCAGTTAAAACAGTCGTTTGGTCAGTTGTAAATGGTACTGGAGAAGCAACAATTAGTGCGAGCGGTTTATTAACTGCAGTATCTAATGGTACTGTCACAGTGAAAGCAACAGCGACTAGCAATGCACTAATGTTTGATGAGATGGTTATTACATTATCGAATCAAGAAATTGTTGCAGAGTCTATCGTTGTATCATCAGCATTGAACGCAGTTGCAATCACAACCTTTGGAGGAACTCTTCAAATGACAGCGGTTGTACTACCTGCGAACGCAGTTGACAAATCAGTTATCTGGAGTGTTGAAAATGGTACTGGAGCAGCTACAATTAGTGCAAATGGACTACTTACAGCAACAGCTAATGGTACAGTCACAGTCAAAGCAACTACAACAAACAATGCATTGCTATTTGACACTATGGTGATCACATTAAGCAATCAAGAAGTATTAATTAGTTCAATTTCAGTTTCTGGTTATATGAGTGCGAACACCAT
>JAUSOA010000050.1 GCA_030656435.1 Acholeplasmataceae bacterium
CAACATTCCCACTTCAAGCAATTGGTAAAGCACTTGCTGATAACGAAAAAGATGGCATGATCAAACTGATTGTTTCTGAGCAATATAAAGAGATATTAGGTGCTCATATCATGAGTTATGATGCCTCAAATTTGATTGCTGAAATTGGAGTCGTATTAGAACTTGAAGGTACTGCATATGAAATCGCACATACGATTCATCCGCATCCAACACTATCAGAACTTATTATGGAAGCTGCACACGGTGCAGTTGATAAGCCAATACATATGTAGTTATAAGGATCATCCGCGAGGATGGTCTTTTTTGTTTTGAAATGAAGACAAGGTATAAAAAAAGGAATATAATTGAATCAAGGGAGTGTATAAAATATGAAAAATGTCCTTGTTCTCATACTTCTTATTGTTTTTTTCGGTTTAAGTTTAGCTGTTGAGCCAGTATCAGATTCTATTGATATCATTGCTGGAGCAACAAACTCAACTTACAATACTCAAATTGACTTAATTGCTGGTGCATCAAGAGCAAATGGTACAAGTGAACCCTCTGAGCCATCCGTTGATACCTATGGGGGTTAAATATTATGACAATTATACTAGGTTTAACAGCCATTTTAGTTTTACTTTCCTACTTATTTTATAAACCAATTAGAAAGTACAGTAAAATTTTGTATTTATTTGCAATAATACTAGGGATAATTTCCTTTCTCCAAGAAATAACAATCATCAATCTAGGGTATGTTGGTTTATCCTTTTTCTTGATTGTTATGTTTATGGGTGTGCTTGAAAAAAGTGAAATAAAAAAACGATTGATGGGGAATCGTGCAGAGTATGCAATTCTAGGCACTATATTTAGTGCTGTCCATGGACTAAAGTTTATTGTTTTTTCAATCGATTTTTACTTTTTTTGGGATGCACCAATCAATTTTTATTTAGGTATTGTAGCTTTCATCATCTGTACCCCACTATTCATTACCTCATTTATGTGGTTAAGAAAAAAATTAAAGGGAAAAACTTGGAAGAAATTGCATCAGTTATCATACCTGTTTTATCTTTTAATAGCACTGCATCTTATTCTAATCACTAATCAACGTATGTGGTTTTATATAGGTATATTTTCAACTTACTTTATTTTAAAAGGGTTAACGGTTTATCAAAAAGGACACCCTCAAATTCGAAAGCAGACAATCGAGCGCAAAACGGCATAAATAAAATCAATGGTCATTTCTAGAGGATGACCTTTTTTGTGCGATGATATGGTAGCGTTATCACAAAACCGTTGACATGGTAGTCTTATCTATGATATAATAAATAATGTAAACACCGTCCGTATATATAGACGAATGGAGAAACATGAAAAGAACACTAAAACTAATAATAATATGCATAACAAGCTTTATTCTAGCGAGTTGTGAGTCAAAACAAGTAATAGATACACCAGTGCCCACAAAGCCAATAACTGAACAACCGAATGAGACACCTCCAGACTTTAAGTTATTTGAGAACTCATTTGGCTTTTCTTCTCTTATAATCACAGATCGAAGCATGACCACTGATGGCTATGTAATGATTCATGATGAAGTCGAATTTATCAGCGCTTTACTAGATTCAAACACGAAAATTATAGAAATAAAAAATGATTTAAATATGGGTTCTAAGGAGGTTCTTGAAAAGCTTACCGTAGCAGGTATGAATTTAGAACAGGTTCGCTCAGTCTATCGCCCACATTCTAGACAACCATTAATGCATCCTATTCTTAAAGAAACAGGAGTTGGAGTTGTCCGAATTGTCCTAAGAAACGACTTAATGATTTTTTCTAAAAATGGACACCAAATCAAGCACACATCCTTTTTGATTGATGGGTCAACCAATATTGTCATAAGAAATCTTCATTTCTCAGAGCTTTGGGAATGGGATGAAGCAACAACTGGTAATTACGATCGAAATGACTGGGATTATTTCACTGTTGAAAAGTCAAATGGAATATGGTTTGATCATCTCACCTTTGAACAAGCATATGATGGAATCATCGACGTTAAAGAAGAGGGAAGAAATTTAACACTGTCATGGTCAAAGCTTATTTTTAGACCCAATCCTTTCATTGAAGCACAAATTGACTACTTAGAAGAAAATGTTGAATTATATCCTTATTATCAAAGCTTTAAGGAATTAGGAATTTCAAGAGAAGATATGTTGCTTTATACAAGCTTTCAAAAGAAAGGATTCAACATTGGAAATTCAACTGATGGAGAAGGCTTTGAACCAATCACCTTTACATTCCATCATCTTGAAATCTACAATCTGATGGATAGAATGCCAAGAATTAGAAAAGGTGATGTTCATGTCTATCACATCACCCTAGATAACACGGAGATTCATGATTTAAGAATCAAGCATAATAACGACTTAAGGTTTTCCAATCAAGGTATAGTGACTACTGAAGATGGTGCTGTACTGATGGAAAATAGTAGATTTATTTTAGTGAATACACCAATTAGAAATCATCAGGATTCTAGAACGGATACAAGATACACTGGCAAGTATAAGGTTATCAATAGCGAACTCATTTTAGCAAATCGAACCTATTTTGGATCATCTAGTGATCACAATTCCTTATGGATACACAGCAATCCTAACGAATTAATCCCATTTACTTTCAGAAATTATCAAGTCCTACCGTATACATACCATCTTCAAGATATCTATTATTTAAATGAAACCTTCGAGATTTATCCAACAGGTCATCAAAAAATCGATGATTTTGACTGGTTAAAGATAAATGAAAATCCCTAAATGATAAAGGAGCAAAAATAAATGAAAAAAATAATGTTAATGATTGTCATCTTCATCACAGCCCTTGTTTTAATTGCATGTGGTAGTAGTCGAGGAGACGATTCTGTAATTACATTTGCATGGTGGGGTACCTCAGATAGAAATATTGCAACCTACCAAGCAATTGAATTATTCGAAGAAAAGTATCCACAATACAAGGTTCAAGCTGATCAAGCCCCCTGGTCTGGTTATCAAACAACCTTAAATAACAGATTAAATCGTGGGACAGAAGCTGATGTTTTTCAAGTGAATTATAACTGGATATATTCAATGTATGGAGAAGACTATTTCATGGATATTAAAGAGCTTGATCTTGATTTATCCAGTTATCCAGCTAATGAGCATACTCCACTTACAGTCAACGGGAAAATTTTAGGCTTATCGGTATCTGAAACTGGATATATATTTTATCTCAATCAAAATGTTTTTAGAAGAACCTTAGGTAGTACATCCATTGATATTGATGTAACTTCAATTAAAACCTGGGATGATTTGATGAGTGCTGGCGAAGAAATCTCTTCTAAGTTTCCTGGAAGCTACGCGATTGGTAGACTAGACCCACAGCAAGCTGCAATACTCATGTTCACATGGCTATCCCAGCGTACAGGCAAAAATGTAATTAACGATCAAAATCAACTCAATTTCACTCAATCAGAGCTTGTTGATGCCTTTAACTTCATTAGTGATTTAAGAAGCTCTGGTGTATTAATTTCTTCTAACTCCATCGATACACACAATGATGGACCTACAAATCCAAACTGGGTATCTGAAAAATATGGTGGTGTAATGACTTGGAATACAGCAATTTCAGAATATCAAAATACTCTATCCAATCAAGGACAAAGCTTAGTTGCTGTTGGTATGTTCCAACAGTCAGCAGATGAAGACACAAATTTTGGTATGTATAAGAAGGTTTCAATGGCTTATGCAGTATCGAAGAGAGTTGAACAATCTGATGCTAAGAAGGAAGCAGTCAAAACATTTTTAGAGTTTATGACTACAGACCCTGAAGCAGTTGCTATTTTAGGTGTGGATAGAGGAGTTTCCAATAATTCAGTTACACAAAACATTCTAACTAATGTTACAACTAAGAATTTCACACAGACTCTTGAGTGGAAGGGTCATGAATTTGTCCAACAATCATATAATACACAAATCCAAAACGGTTTTAATTTTTACATACACCCATATTATGAGCATGCAACATTTAGAGCGATTTATGAAGCACCTATTGAAAACTTCCTATTAGGTCGTTCTACTGCATCGGTTGCTGCTACTAACATAGTCAATCGTTTCAATACGGAGCTTGCTAAAGTTATCGGAGGATAAGCATGGTTGGAGAGAAAAAGTGGGTGCCCTATGTCCTTTTAGGACCATGGATTATAGGGTTTCTCCTATTTAAATTATATCCATTCATCAGCTCATTCTTTATGAGTCTGTATGAGACTAGAGGTAGAAATTCTACCTTTGTTGGTCTTGCTAATTATCAGCAGCTCTTTGATACAAGCCAATTTGTTGGCGAACAGTTTATGAACTCACTTAAGGTTACCTTCATTTATGTGTTCTTTACAGTTCCCCTCATTTTGATTGTTAGTTTATTAATTGCTTATGTTTTAGCACTCAAACTCAAAGGTGTTGGCTTTTTCAGAACAGCTTTTTACATGCCAACAGTGCTTGGAACAAACGTTGCAATCATTGTCTTATGGCGTTTCATTTTTAGAGATGACGGGTTAATCAATCAATTTATTATGATTTTCGGGATTTCTCCAGTCTCATGGTTAGGAACTGCAGGAGGTGCGATGACCAGCTTGGTTGCCCTTCGTGTCTGGCAGTTTGGATCTACAATGCTCATTTTCTTGAATGCACTTAAAAATGTTCCTGGTTCATTATATGAAGCAGCGACCATTGATGGTGCAGGTAAATTTAGACAATTCTTCGCGATTACGATTCCAATGATTACACCGATTATTCTATTCAATGCAGTGATGCGTTTAGTTGAGACTTTTCAAGTCTTCAATGGTCCAGCACTCATTACACAAGGTGGACCAGCAAATTCGACAAGAGTTTTAAATCTATTGATTTATCAAACTGCATTTGATGGTGGGAACTTGAATTTAGGTGCTGCAATGTCTTGGATTTTATTCCTAATCATTATGGTATTTACAATCCTAATATTTAGATCATCTAAGTATTGGGTTCATTATCAGGATTAGGAGGCGATAAAATGACAGAAGCTCAATTAAGAATTAAAAAGCATCGCTTTAAGAAAACAACTGTTGAAGCATCTAAGTACTCAATTATTATCATCGCAGCACTTGTTATGCTATATCCTCTTGTTTGGATATTTGGAGCATCATTTGATGCCAGTGCAACCTTCTCATTTGGTTTCATACCAAGAGAATTTACATTGATTGGTTGGAAAGAATCACTTACAGCACCAGGCTGGGGTAGTGCACAGGGATACTCACTACTGAGAGCCTTATGGAATACACTACAGTTTACAATTCCAGAAGTACTCTTTGGTACATCCTCTTGTTTAATTTCAGCTTATGTAATTACTAGAATGCATTTTAAAGGTAAAAAGATTATCTTTGCACTCATCATTGGGACACTACTTATGCCATCAACGATTTTTAGAATTCCAATGTATGCTTTTTGGACAAGTCCAGGACTTGCACCATTATGGGAGGGTTCAACAGCGCCATTCATGCCATACCTACCACTTTGGGCAGGATCGATGTTTGCGATTAATTCATTTTCGATATTTATGTTCATTCAGTTCTTCAGAACAATCCCAAGAGATTTAGATGAAGCGGCATATATGGATGGAGCAAACAAGTTTCAAGTCTTATTTTATGTCTTAATGCCAATCCTTAAACCGATTGTCATGACGGTAGCGCTTCTAATGTTTATCTCTGCGTTCAATGACTACCAAGGACCACTTATTTATAGAGGGGCAGTATCCACATATCCACTATCACTAGTTTTACCATCACTAGGACTGGATTCAACCAATACATATGCCCATGTTTATGCAAGATCAATTGTCTCTGTATCTTTACTCATCATCATTTTCTTCTCAGCCCAGAAATACTTTGTTGGTAATGATGCAGACTCAGCAATTAAAGGATAGAAAAGAGGTATTATATGAAAAAAATAGTAAGTGTACTTGTTTTAATGCTCACACTTATCATCAGTGCTTGTAGTGAAGTAGGATCCCCGAGTACACCAGTAAATCTTGAAGATTATCCGTGTAAAGATACTCCACTCGCCGAGGGATGTTTTATTCCATCTTCTGATTTGGACCACATCTCAGCAAATCCAGAAGAGTATTTAATTAACGAAGTATTCGATACAGAACGTGTTGGATCTAATCCAAGAAATTGGCTGCTTTATAGAAACCAAGAATATGCAGTTGATGGTGTAAGAACTGTGATAGCAGAAGAAACTGGTGGGAACCGTTATGTAAGAATGTATTCTGATGGATTAAGAGCTCCAATGTATCCACAATCCGCACCAACACCAACCTTCATCTTTACAACAAAGTTCAATTTAGATATTGATCGTAAGGGTGTTGCATTTGCAAATATCATGATTCCTAATGATGTTTCAAGTAATGAAGTGACACTTGGAGTTGCAACTGGAGCTGTAAATACGATTGGTGTAACCATTGGTCAAGATTTAAAAGTCTCTGTTAAGCTTGGTGGACCATTCTTTTACTATTCAGGCTCAGGAGATGGTGGTGACACTATCGCAACCAGCTTGACGATAACTAAAGGAAACTGGTATACATTTAAGTTTGAGTGGGATGCCTCAACCAACTTAGTAGCTGCATATTTAGTGGACGATCAAAATCAAACCCTACTTCATTCAGGATCCTTCCACATCAGTAATCGAGTGAATGCACTCGCAAATGGAGATATTTTAGTTCCAAATGTTTTCAAGGTTACAATGCCTAGATACAGTGCTGGATGGGCATATTTAGATCGAGTCATTGTGGAAAGAAAGGGTGCTTAAAATGAAAAAAATAATTTTAATCTTTATTATTGCTTTTGTCATCTTGTTTGCACCTGCATTAAAGCTTGAAGCAGCAGGAAATCAAATTGTTTATACCGAATCCGATTACGAAAGACTTCATGCTGTTATCCAACATGTTGAAAATGTCTTGAAATATGGTGGTGAATATAATCCAAATACAAATCTTTTACCAGATGCGATCAATACACTAACCGGTGAACCAGCAAGATGGACATTTCCAAATAGAGCACAAGTGCCTTACGCAAATCTTGCGAATCAACAAAATTTCTTTAGAACGCTTGTCGCATTATCTCAGGTGACGGGATCTAATAAATATAAAAATTCAGCAGTAGAGGTTTTATCTGAATTTATGAATGGTTATCAAAACGTCAATGGTTTATTTCATTGGGGTGGTCATAGAGCAATCAATCTCGATAACATGGAAGTCCAATCCTTTGAAGGACCTAATGGACCTCATGAACTTAAAAATATGATGCCTTATTACGAATTGATGATGGAAGTCAATGAAGAAGCAACCTTAAAGTTTATGAGACAACTATGGACAGCACATTTCTATTGGTCATCTACAGATATGAATCGACATGGTTCCTATTCAACTGCATTTGATACAAACGTATTTGGACAAACGATTCCTGATCACGTCATTTTGTTTGATCAATTTGGAATGCCAATTATCCCATCAGATTCTCCAGGATTATTGCCATTTGTCAACTCAGCGACTGACCTTGCTTATGCAGCATATACATTATCACATTTTACTGGTGATCAAGTACCAGCAGACTGGGCATATTACTTAATGAGTCAATACAACCGTGCATCTCATCCAATTACTGGGATGACAGTTTATCAATATAAGTCAACCTCGGTGACTCGCTCACCCCTAGAGTGTGCCGACCCCGCCTATACCAATTCAGGTTGTGGCGATAGAGTTGCTAGACAATTTAGAGATTTTGGAAGCATAGCTAGAGAATCTAATGTTGCATGGAAAAATACTCAAGCAGTTTATGTCGATAATATTCTAATGCTTTTAGAAGCAGCAGATAAATATGGTGTGACTGATTTTGTTGACTGGGCAAGAACATACCTTGAAGGATATCTTGAGTATTCATATATTCGTGTAAATGGACAAAATAAAATAATCCCTATGTTTATCGATGGAACAGTAACCTATGGTTATGTCGTTCCAGAGGTCGGATATTTTGGACCATCTAACATGAGACTTGATTATGTATCGATGCCAACAACATACTTATTACCTATTTTAAGAACTATTTTGCAAACACCAAATCCTGAAAATAGAGTAAAGCTTTGGACCTATTTTAGAGATATTGTCTACACCTATGGATTAGGTGATATAGGAGAGCTTGGTGGAGCAAAACCAAATCTAAATATCGATACAGCAATTGATGATCCATTTGCTTTAATGACGATGGTTGAACTCTATGATTACACAAAAAATGTTGCCTATTTAGAAGTTGCAAGAACCATTGGTAACAACATCGTTCGTGAAAAGTTCCATAGAGGATTCTTTGTCGACAGTGAAATCATGCTTTATAGCCGTCTTGACCAACCAGATACTTTAGCACTTCTTACACTCGATGCAGTCATTAGAGGTATCCCGCTGAATCAAATGCCATTCTACCTTGCAGATTCCGGATATATTCATGGCTACTTATTGGCAGATGATGGAGTGGTTGAAGATAGAAGCTATACTCAGCATATGATTTACACCAAGACCATTTTTGATTGGGAGTGATATAGATGAAAAAAATACTATTTCTATTAACAATTATATTAGGAGCTATCGCTTTAGTTGGATGCTCAAACGAAGAGACAAATGATGACACCATTGTTGTTGATACAACCTTCCGTCTTTTGATGGAAGCAGAGGATTTATCTGGAATGGCGAATAAGACAAACTCCGTTGTTCGTACTGCAGGTAGTTTAGGATTACCGACATCCTATCAAGGAGTTCAAATTACCTATCATTCAAGAAATACAAATATTATAGACAATAACGGAAATGTCACATTACCAACAGAATGCTGGATTGAATCTAGAGATCAACAAGGCATATCAAAAAGTCAGTTCAATAATTTAAACGATAATTGGCCTGTTGTAGTGGATGTCATATTGAGTTACCAAGGCCAAACCAGAACTGCCAAACTATTGTTCGTTGTAGCCCCACAAGAAGGGTTTACATGTAATAAATATTTAGGATAAGGGAGGATTTATGAGAAAAATATTAAGTTTAACAACGATTTTACTTCTTGGATTTGTACTAGTAGCATGTGCTAAAGATACATATACCGTTACATTTGATTCAAATGGAGGAAGTGCTATCAGTGCAATCACAGATATAGCTAAAGACTCTACAATTACAGCACCTACAGCACCTACACGTACAAATTATGTTTTTGCTGGATGGTTCAAGGAAAGTAGCTTGACCAATGCATGGGATTTTGCTACAGACAAGGTGACAGCTAATATTACTTTGTATGCAAAATGGGATGCTGCTGGTCCAACGGATCAACAAGCAGTTGATGCAACCTTTGATTGGTTGAATATTGGTAATATATCCGCATTAACCAATAGTTCACCAAGATTGATATTGCCCACAACTTATTCAGCTCAAGGTGTATCTATATCCTGGACAATTGATAAATTACAATTTATTGCTGCTAACGGAGTCATTACACAACCAACACATGAAGAGGGTAATCAAAGTGTAACATTAACTGCAACGATGACTAAAGGTACAGTCAATAGAACCAAGGTCTTTAATGCAACAGTTGTCGCATTACCTCCGATTGAAGATACATTACCTATTATTAATGAAACCTTTGATTATGCAAATGGAAATATCTTAACACAATCAACCATTTGGGGTCCTGTATCGGGTAAAACTGGTAATTCAGTGTTTACCGTTGTTGATACAATTACTGGAATGTCAATTCCTAATGACAGTAAAGCACTAAAGATTGAAGCATATCTAGAATTACAAATCGAAGCACCAATCGTTCACACCTATGACTTGGTAGTCTTTGAAGTTGATTTAATGCAGACCACATCATCTAATGGATCACCTATTAACATTCAATCATCATCTTCAAGTCCAGTGGTTGCTTTTGGTTTAGATGGTGCAGCTCTATTCTATAGAACAGACAATGGAGCATTGATTAAAACAAATATTAACATCAATCAGTGGTACACATTACGCGCTGAAGTCAATTTAACAAATAAGACATTAGAGGTTTTCTATTATGAAGATGGACAACTGATTTCTATGACTCCTGGTCCAGTGACATTCACTGGAACAACTCCTTTGCAGGGCTTATTTATTAGAAGTGGTAGTTCAAATACAACCGCACTTCGTGCTCCTGCATATGTTACCAACATCATAGCAAATCGTATTGAAGCACTACCTAGACCAGCAGAAGAAATTAAACTTGGTGCTGTTGAAGGCATTAGACCAACTGTTTCTGTTGAAGAAAATGCTGTATTTACTCCAGACACACCGGTGATTCATAATTACTTTGGTAGTCAAAGAGCATTAATTCTAACAACTGAGTATACATTAGCAGTCAATAATCCTGTTGATACCGCAGTTGCTGGAGATTACGTAGTTACCTATACATTTACAAATGTAGCTGACGCTACAGATGTAAAAGTAGTTACACAAGAAGTCACTGTATATGCAGTCGGACAACCTAATGAAATCACTGGAACAACCTCTACAACAGTTGGATATTTGGAAACCAATAGTGATATCACTATCACTTTAGTTCAACCACAGGGAACTCTATATTATCTACTCAGTTCAAATGCTAGTGAAACTGCGGCTGCAATTATGCTAGGTAGTAGTGTGGCTATTGAAGGTGTGACTGTATTACTTGATGACTTAAATGTTGGAAGTAACACGCATATTCACTTTGTGGTATCACTCAATGGTCAGTCCAATGTTTGGTCACATGCATTATCATTTGAAGCAGTGAATATGATAACTACTAAAGAACAATTTTATGCAATGGCAAGCGTGGAAACAGCACTTAGCTATGCATTGGCAAATGATTTAGATTTCACAGGATTTACATGGGCGACAACTGCTGCATCCTTCAAGGGAAAACTATATGGTAATGGATTTGCTGTTAGAAATTTAACAATGGCATCTACAGCACAATATGGTGGTATCTTCTCTAGAGCAAATGGCGCAGTGATTAGAGACCTTATATTAGATAACATCAATGTTGTTTCAACAGCACGTGGTGGAGCATTAATCGGTAGAGTTGAAAATGTTTCGGTCTTAATTGAAAATGTTATGCTCATTAACTCAAATGTTCAAGGTGCTGATGCTAATGGTGTTGGTGGTTTAATTGGACATGCAGCAAATCAAGTTACATTAAAAAATGTTGCTGTTATTGATACAGTGGTAACAGCTGTCGGCGTTAAAAATGTCGGTGGTGTCGTTGGTCGTGTTGGTGGCGGTTCTGCAAACACACTATTTGCTACTGATGTGTTTGTTAAGAATGTCACAGTCAATGCACAAGTATCAGGTACTGATTTAGGTGCAGGGGTATTTGTGGGTTATGTAACAGATAATGCAGCATCGATTGTCAATGCAAATCGAGTGATTGTTGTAGATTCTACAGTCAACTCTGTGATGGGTGGAGCCTTAATTGGTTACCTTCGTGCCCCAGGTACTGCAACAGCAAATAATATTTATGTTGAAGTCACATTTGCTGGAACTGATGTTACACATGCCGGATTAATCGCGAGAGTCAATGATTCAGCTTCCTATTTAGATCAAACATCAATTTTTGGATCATTTACTGGAGCAGTTCAAAATGCACAGACTCAGGATTTAGCAAACACTTTTGTTCCTACAAACCAAGCTTGGTGGTCAACAAACCTTCCAACATTCGTTAATAACGATCTATGGTCATTTGGGACAAATGGCGTATTTGAACTCATATTATATACAGAAAATAGTAAGCCAATGGTAGTAGTAACTCTTGATTATAATTTCGATATTCCAGATCAAGTGATTGAAGTTAGACAGGATAATGAATTTAGTCACGGTGCACCACTTGTTGCTGGATACAACTTTGTTGGTTGGTTTACAGATGCTTCTTTAGTGACCCCATTACCTTCGGGTTATGTGATTACAGTACCCGTTACCTTATATGGCAAATATGAAGCACTACCTCTATTTGATGTTACATTCAATGTAGATGGTGGAAGTGCAGTGGCACTTATTCAAGTTTATCAAAACGATAAGATAACAGAACCAACCGCTCCAACAAAGGATGGTTATACATTTGAGGGATGGTATAAGGAAGCTGAATTCACTACACTTTGGAACTTTGGAACTGACTTAGTCACTGCTAACACAACGCTTTTCGCAAAATGGGAAGCAATTCCTTCAGTAACCTATACAGTTTCATTTGAAGAAAATGGTGGATCAGCAGTTGCCGATCTATTATTGGTTGGTGAAGGCACAACAATTACAGCTCCAACTGCACCAACAAAGGATGGTTATACATTCGAGGGTTGGTATAAGGAAGCTGAATTAACAAATCTTTGGATATTTGCATCTGACTTAGTAACTGCAAATATCACATTATATGCAAAATGGGAGGTTGAACCTGATCTTCCTCTAGGAACATCAATTACGACAGCTCAAGAATTCCATGATATGACCAAGAGTGGATCTACTGAGACATTCTATTTAGCAAACGATATTGATTTCACAGGATTTACTTGGACTGTTACAGGTACAGGTACTTCATTCCGTGGAACTCTTAATGGGAATGGAAAGACAATATCTAATATTACAATCGCTGGAAGTGGAACTGGAGTTTATGGTGGTATCTTCCAAAGAACCAATGGAGCAGTCATCAATAACTTAACAGTAGATAATGCTCATGTTGACGCAGTTGGTAGAGTGGGAGTCTTAATTGGTAGAGTTGAAACAGGAGAAACTGTATTAAACAAAGTCGTGATTAAGAACTCAAGCGCTGCTGGTACAGCAGGCGAAGGTGTTGGTATCTTAATTGGTAACGCAGCAACAGCATTTACGATAACAAACCTTCAAATTATCAGTTCAACAGCCTTCAATTCAGGCAAGAATGTTGGATATATT
>JAUSOA010000064.1 GCA_030656435.1 Acholeplasmataceae bacterium
AGATTCTACAGTAGTCACTCCATATAACATCATTTCATCTAGAGAATGATATGCTTTTTGGTATAGCTCATCTAAAGTAGCTTTTCTAGTTTTTTCAACGGTACCTAAAATACCCCCACCACTCTTTAATATATCTAGATAGGGAATCCCGCTTTGTAGCATTTTATATTCATCTTCTCTTGATCCTGCATGCACTAAATGTGTATGAGAATCAATAAGTCCTGGTAAAACAATTTGATGATTCGCATCCATGAACTTTGTATGCTCATCTAAATGATGGTGATAGTCGCCTGCACCAAAATCAATAATGACTCCGTCCTTGATTGCGATATACGCATTATGAATTTCGTGAATTGAATTCATATCTTTACCGTGAACAGGTGGCTTTACATAGGGCGTGTAGATTGTTTTTATATTATATATGATTAAATCTGCAATCATCATTACCTCCTTAAAGATTCGCTTCTATGATTTTAAAGGAATCGAAATCTCTTAATTTGAGATACTCTATAGCATCTTTTACAATTTGGTCTAGGCTCATGTTTTTATCATATGGAATACCTAAAACAGTCTGATAATATTTGATTGAGTCAAGCAAAGCTTCCTTTGGAATCAGTCCTACAACCTCAGAATGAGTGATTTCAACATGATAACGCTTGGCTTCCATTTTTACGGTTTCTAAAATCCGGTATATTGGATTTTTCTTATAATCCAAGATATTCATTGTAACCTGAACAAATCCTTTTTCTTGTAAACTTGCAGGTCCTGCTTGAATATGCTGAAATCCTCCAGACGATGCTCTAATCGCCTTTGCGATAGCAGATGCTACCTTTTCATCTGCAGTGCCTAAATCGATGTTATAGGCGATGAGTGGTATTCTTGCACCGATAGCAGTTACCCCAAAGGTCTCATGAATCATTGGCTTTCCATAATCAGGCTTCCATGAAGGATCTTTAATCTTTTCCTTCATTCCTTCGAATTCACCTTTTCTAATATCTGGAAGGTTTATTCTTGATGGATCTGTTGCTGCTTTCGCATATAAAAAGACTGGAATTTGGTACATAAATGAGATGTGATCAGCAAGTGACTTTGCATATTCGACGCACTCATCAATTGTGATATTTGAAATTGGGATGAATGGAGTGACATCCACTGCACCCATGCGAGGATGTTCACCTTTATGAGTTCTCATATCAATTTTTTCTAAAGCTCTTTGGAAAAAATTGATTAATGGGACAATCATTTTCTCTGGATCCCCGATGAGAGTAATCACTGTTCGATTGTAATCGTAGTCTGGTTCGGCACTGATCAATTTAAAGCCTTCTTGATTTTTTAGGGGATTGACGATATATTCTATTTTCTTTAAATCTCTACCCTCTGATATATTGGGTACACATTGTACTATTTTTGTCATTTTCATTTTCCTCTTTTCATGTAGACTTCAATAGCCTTTTTTATTTGCTCTTCATTCGAAAGATATGGTGTTGTGACATAAGAATTATTATTAAGTTCATTATATTCTAGAACGGTATCAATTGCATTTGGATTGGTTGCCCAAGCTCTTCTAGACACTCCTGCCATCACATCATAAAGCATGGCTTGCTTTAGGATTTCATCGGTCTTTTTGGTGCCATCTAAAACCATCCCATAACCACCATTGATGGATTTACCAATACCAACACCACCTCCGTTATGAAGTGCTACTAAGCTCATTCCTCTTGAAGCATTGCCTAAAGCAACTTGAGTTGCCATTTCAGCCATAACATTGGAGCCATCCTTAATATTGGATGTCTCTCTAAATGGTGAATCGGTTCCTCCGGTATCATGATGATCTCTTCCGAGCATAATTGGACCTATCATCTGATTTCTAACCATCTCATTAAATTTGAGTGCTATTTTTAACCGGCCATAAGCGTCTTGATAAAGAATTCTTGCAAGAGTTCCAACAACTAATTTATTTTTCTTGGCGTTTGCTATCCATAAATAATTATCTAAATCTTGGAATCTTCGATCCTTATCAATCATTTCCATTGCTGCTTGATCAGTAAGTTCTAAATCGTTTTCTTTTCCTGATAGACACACCCAACGAAATGGACCGTATCCATAATCAAATAAAATAGGTCCCATGATATCTTCAACATAGGAAGGATAAATAAATCCATCTAAATCGTTTTCTTGATTTTTGCAAATGTCTTTAACTCCAGAATCATAAACAGCCTTTAAAAAACTATTTCCATAATCGAAAAAATAAGTACCTTGCATAACTAGTTTTTTAATGACTTGATAATGTTTTTGTAAACTTTGATTGACCTTCTGTATAAATTCTTGTTTATCATTTTTTAGTAATTCAGTTCTTTCTTCAAAGGTTAACCCTTGAGGGCAATACCCTCCATCGTAGGCTGCATGACAAGATGTTTGGTCGGATAAAAGATCTATCTTGATATGATTGTTTGCTGCATATTCTAATAAGTCTACGATGTTCCCATGGAATGCTATCGCGACTTTTTCTTTCTTATCTAAATATATCTTAGCATGTGAAAAGGCGTCACTAGGCGTTTTAGCAATATAGGATATCCATCCTTGATTGTATCTTGTCTCAATTCTAGAACAATCAACTTCAGCGATGATTCCGACTCCTCCAGCGATTTCAATCGCCTTTCCTTGAGCACCACTCATGCCACCAAGACCAGAGGATACAAATAATTTCCCGCTCAAATTATCTGCTGGATGAACTCCAAGTTTCATTCTTCCCGCATTAAGAAGGGTAGAATATGTTCCGTGTACAATTCCTTGAGGTCCAATGTACATCCAACCACCCGCTGTCATTTGACCATAGTTTGCTACTCCAAGTGCAGCAGCGCGGTTAAATCCTTCTTGATTGTCATATGCCCCAATCATTAAGCCATTGGTAATCATTACTCTTGGTGAGCTTGGATTCGATAGGTAAAGACCTAGTGGATGACCAGACATAACGACTAAGGTTTGATCTTCGTTCATGATTTCTAAATATTTTTTAACAAGAAGGTATTGCATCCAGTTTTGAAAAACCTGTCCGGTTTCTCCATAGGTGACGAGTTCATATGGATATAAAGCAACCTCGAAATCAAGGTTGTTATCGATCATCACTTGGAAAGCTTTTCCTTCAATTGTGTTTGCTTGATACGAATCGATACCTTGACCATAAATACGCCCCTCTGGTCTAAAGCGGTATCCATAGATTCTACCTCTAGTCATTAATTCCTCTGTAAATTCCGGAATTAGGGTGTCATGCCATTCATTAGGTACATATCGAAGTGCATTTTTTATTGCCTGCTCAATTTCGTTTTTATTTAAGGTGAGTTCTCTTTTTGGTGCTCTACGAATCCCTTTTTCAAATTCGGGATAGCTGGGCAACTCCTTTAATATTTCTTTGAGATTGACTTCAATCACAGAATATCCTCTCCTTCAAATACATATTGATAGAAATCTTCACTAGCTATGATTTCTTCTATTTTGTGTAGGTACGGAAACATAACTTCATCATGTTCAATGAATGGTATATGCTTTCTTATATAGAGATATGCTTTTTTAGTTCTTTCCCCAAGTTCTTTTTCTTCTCTAAAATCAAGTGCTTGGCAGGCTGTAAAAAATTCCATTGCGATTACTTTTCTTGTGTTTTCAAAGATTGATTTCGCTTTTCTAGCTGAAATTGAGCCCATAGAAACATGGTCTTCTTGATTTGCTGATGAAGGAATAGAATCCACAGATGCAGGATGTGCTAAAACCTTATTTTCTGAAACTAGAGAAGCTGCAGTATATTGAACAATCATAAATCCAGAATTGAGTCCTGAATATTTTGCTAAAAATGGAGGAAGTCCGTTTGATAAATGGGGGTTCACCATTCTTTCGATTCGACGTTCACTAATATTTGCTAATTCCGCAATCGCAATCCCCATATAATCAAATGATAAAGCTAAGGGTTGACCATGGAAGTTTCCTGCACTAATCGCTATATTTTCATCCATTAAAATGATTGGGTTATCTGTGACTGCATTCATTTCTCTTTCCAATATATTTAAAATATGCGTAAATGCATCCAGTGATGCTCCATGCACCTGTGGTGCACAGCGGATGCTATAGGCATCTTGAACTCTCTTTTCATTTTGCTTGGTAACATGTTGACTATTTTTCAAGTCATTTAAAACATCTTTGGCAACGATAATTTGTCCTTCTTGGTTTCTTAACTGATGTATCATTGGATGATAAGCATCTGTTATGCCCTCGAGTGCTTCCATCGTTAAGGATAGGGAGAGATTTGCTAATTTGAGAAGCTTTAAGCAATCATATAATACAAGACCACCAATCGCACTCATTGCTTGAGTCCCATTGATTAAGGATAAACCTTCTTTAGCATAAAGATGAGGAAGAGATTGGATTGAAGCTTTTTGTAAAGCTTTTTTGGTTTCCATCTTTTCGCCTTGATAATAAACTTCTCCTAGACCTATTAATGGAAGACTCATGTGAGAAAGTAGTGCTAAATCACCACTGGCTCCTAAAGATCCCTTTTCATAGACAACAGGAATGATATTTGAATTTAGATATTCAACCATCTTTACAATAGTTTCAATTCTGATTCCACTATAGCCCTTAATAAGTGCATTGATGCGTAATGCCATCATGGCACGTACAGTTTCAATCGGTAGAGGATCTCCAACACCACAAGCATGGCTCATTAAAAGATTAGCTTGGAGTTCAAAAAGTTGTTTCTTATCGATCCTAACATTTGCAAGATGACCAAATCCGGTATTGATTCCATAAACTGGTTCATCATGCATTGCAATTTCTTTGACAAAAAGAGAAGCCTCATTGACTAGCTTTTGACTGGATGGACTGATTTCTATGGGTTCATTGTCTCTTGCAATTTTTTTCAGTTTTTCTAGTGTTAATTGATTACCATTTAATGTGATCATATATCCTCCTCGGGTGAAAAATGGCTTTAAAAAGTTATAAAGCCTCAGCAACCAGAGCTGCCAAAGCGATAGAATAAAATTTACTTTCAGTTGAGTCTGCACGTGAAGTGAGTACAATCGGTTTCTTTGCTCCTGCGATAACAGATGCACTTTTTGCATTCGCTAAAAACATCATACTCTTATAAAATATGTTTCCAGATTCTATTTGAGGCATTAAGAGAAAATCAACATCTCCTGCCATAGGATCTGTTACTCCCTTATGTAATGCTGCTTCTTTATTAATAGCATTATCCATACCAAATGGACCACCGATTGTGCAGCCCTTAATTCGGTCATTTTGATTTCTTAATATTAATTCTTGAGCATCCAAAGTAGCCTGCATTTTAGGGTTTACCTTTTCAACAGCAGCAATACATCCAACCTTAGGGTGCTTAATACCGATGGCATGTAGGATTTGAACACCATTTTCAATGATTTCTTGTTTCACTTCGACATCTGGATCAATATTCATTGCTCCATCACTCATCATGATAATCTTATGATAGTTAGGAATTTCCATCACACTAACATGAGATAGTCTATTGGGCGTTCTTAAGCCATAGTCACGGTCAAGTGCTGCTCTAAGTATAACTGAAGTATCTACAAATCCCTTCATCAAAATATCGCCTTTTCCCTGGCTTACAAGCTTTACAGATTCTTCACAAGCCTTGACTGGATCTAAAAGATTAATAATCTCATAATCAGCAACAACCATTTTGAGTTCTCTAAGTATTTTTTCTATTTCATGCTGATCACCCACTAAAATTGGAGTGATGATTCTTGCTTCCTTAGCCATGTGAACAGCCTCTAATACATGTGGGTCTGCAGCTGCAGCCACTACCAACACTTTTGGTTTTAAGAGTTGTGCTCGTTTAACAATATCATTCATTGATCTTATCATCAAATTCACCTCTACTTATATTCCTTAGCAGTCTCTTCACCTGTTAAGACACGAAGACCACCTAGTGCTAAAGCTTCCATTTCATCCTCACCTGGGTAAACTACCAATGGTGCGATAAATTCAACTCTTTCCTTGATATAGTTAACTAAAAATTGGTCGTAGGCTAATCCGCCGGTTAAAATAATCGCATCCACTTTACCCTTTAATACAGTAGCACCGCTTCCAATCTCTTTAGCAATTTGATAGCACATGACTTCATAGATAAACTTCGCTTTTTCATCGCCTTCTTTAATTCTTTTTTGAATGGTGTACCCATCATTGGTTCCTAAGTAAGCGACAAGACCACCTTGTCCATAATTTTTTCTTTGAATTTCTTTTAATGTGTATTTTCCTGAAAAGACCATTTTATAAAGAGGTCCCATCGGAACAGATCCACTTCTTTCAGGTGACATCGGTCCATCACCATCTAAAGCGTTATTGACATCAATGACTCTTCCATTTTGGTGAACACCAACACTAATACCGCCACCTAGGTGTGCAATGATTAAATTCAATTCGTTATATGGTTTCTTAAAATCCTTTGCTGCCTTTAGGGCAACAGCTTTTTGATTTAATGCATGAAAGAGACTATCTCTTTTAATTTCTGGCATTCCAGTAAATCTTGCGATATCTTCCATTTCATCAACTGCTACCGGATCTACGATAAAACTTGGAAGGTTATATTGGTCTGCGATTGCTTTTGCAATCATGCAGCCTAAATTAGAAGCATGCTCTCCTCTTGGAGCCTTTTTAATAAAATCAATCATTTCATCACTGACTCGATAAGTTCCACCTGGAATTGGTTTTAGCATTCCACCTCGTCCAACCACTGCATCTAATGTGGAAAGATCGATTTGATCTTTACTTAGTTCATCCATGATTGACTTCATTCTGAAATCATATTGATCAATAATTCGATCAAACTTTAAAATTTCTTCAGAATCATGCTTGACACTTGCTTTAAATATGCATTTCTCATTCTCGTAAATAGCAAGCTTAGTGGATGTTGAACCAGGATTGATTGCTAATATTTTATATGACATAATGTCCTCCTTATTAAGTATGATTTATAATGGCTTGAATGTTGATGTAAAATGTCTTAGGATTGGAGATTCATATTGGAATTCATACCCTTTAAGCTCGTTGCGGTGTTCATATACATGAATAACAGCCTCTGCAACGACATCCAAATGATCATAGGTATATAGTCTTCTTGGAATCGTAAGTCTCATTAATTCCATTCTACTCTCCAAATTCTTCTTCGTATCTGGATCTCGCCCTAAAAGTAAGGATCCGATCTCTACTGCTCTTACACCTGCTTCAAGATATATCGCATTGGTTACAGATAATGCAGGAAATTGATCATATGGAATATGTGGTGCGAATGACTTGCAGTCAACAAAAACTGCATGTCCACCTACTGGATATTGAATTGGGACTCCAGCATCTCTTAATTTATCACCTAAAAATCTAACCTGATCAATTCGATGTCTTAAATAGTTTTCATCAAGTGCTTCCATTAAACCTACAGCGAGTGCATCCATATCGCGACCATTCATTCCACCATAGGTGGGGAAACCCTCATAAGGTACAACAAATGTTCTACATAGATTATAGAGGTGTTCATTATTTTTTATCGCAATAATCCCACCCATATTCACTAGTCCATCTTTTTTTGCACTCATTAAAAATGCATCTGCATAGCTAAATGTTTCTCTAGCAATATCAATGATATCCATATCCTGATATCCTTCTTCTCGTTCTTTAACAAAGAACGCGTTTTCAGCATATCTAGCACCATCTATTATAATCATGATACCATTTTTATCAGCAATTTCCTTAACCTTACGCATGTTTGCCATGCTGACGGGTTGTCCACCTGCTGAATTATTTGTAATCGTCATAATGATTCCTGCGATGTTTTCTTTACCTTTTTCAGCGATTGCTTTTTCTAGTTTTTCAATACAAAAATTACCCTTAAAGGCATGATAGTGGTCAATATCGTAACAATCCTCTACTACACAATCGATTGCTCTTGCACCAGCAAGTTCAACATGTGCTCTTGTTGTATCAAAATGAAGATTAGAAATATAATACATGCCTTCATGTGTTACCAGTTGCGGTAAAAAGACCTTCTCTGCTCCACGTCCTTGATGTACTGGTATGAAGTATTCGTAACCTGTAATATTTTTAACAACACCTTCTAAGCGATAAAAGCTTTTGCTGCCAGCGTATGCTTCATCGCCAATCATCATTGCTGCCCATTGGTCTTGGCTCATAGCACCAGTCCCGGAATCGGTTAATAAATCAATATATACATCTTCACTTCTCAAAGAAAAAGGGTTATACCCTGCATTTTTCAAGAGTTTGATGCGTTCTGCTTTCGTTGTAACACGAATTGGCTCAACCATTTTAATTCTGTATGGCTCTGCAACATATTTTCTTTTCATGGAACGTCTCCTTATTGTTTGTCATCTCTATTATACATAATAGATGTAAAAAAATAAACCCTAAATGAAAGCGTTTTTATATTTCACTTTTTTTTACATAGAATGAGTCAAATAGGCTGGAAATAATCGAATTTTGAACTATATTTAATACCATTTTCACGTAAATAGACATTGTTAAGTCATTCTTCTAGTAAAACCTTTATATTGCAACAATGAAACTTCATATAAATAAAAAAGCCAAATGTTGGCTCTTTTACTTGAATCAAAGATGTCGAAGGAGGTCTTCGTGACTTTAAATTACCCAAGGTCTAACAACATTTCCCATTGTTCCTTTGGTTTTTAAAGAAGGTCTTTCATTTTATGTAAATGCTATCTACAGTTCTTAAGTTACCACCAGGATCTAGCTAATTTCTCTTAACTTCCAGTGCCATAAGTCTTAAGCTTTTTAGAATCACATTATAATCAAATTCACAATTTATTATCTATTTTGATTTTATCTTTTCAATGCACGGTTTCTATATTTTACCACCAGGACCTAGCTAATTTCACTTAACTTCCAGTGCTATAAACTTAAACCGTGCATTCAAAGACTCGTTTTGACTCAGAGTTTTTATGACCACCAAGACTTAATCAATTTCACTTGATTTCCTAGTGCCGCCTTTTGACTCTATCGTTTGATCATTGTTTCTACTACTTTTACCAAGATTATTGAATCATTACCAAGACCTAGTTAATTTCTCTTAACTTCTTAGTACCATCATTCCTTTAATCTCTTTTCTACCTTGACTTTCTTGTCTTACTTATTTGATTTCAATCAACCACCAAGACCTAATCAATTTCGCTTGATTTCCTAGTGCCGTTATATAAAACCTTTTAATATGAAATATTCTATCGAGATATTAGAATCATTACCAAGACCTAGTTAATTTCTCTTAACTTCCTAGTACCATCATTCCTTTTAATCTCTTTTCTTACCTTTAATGCTTTTTGTTACTTCTTAAATCCTAATTAACCACCAAGATCTAATCAATTTCGCTTGATTTCCTAGTGCCGTTTTTTTTAAATCAATTTCTTCTACCATACTTTTCCTTGAGATTACTTGAATCATTACCAAGATCTAGCTAATTTCTCTTAACTTCCTAGTACCATTATTCTTTTTAATCTCTTTTCTTACCTGTAATGCTTTGTCCTATTTTGTTGAAATCTAATTAATCACCAGAACCTAATCAATTTCTCTCGATTTTCTAGTGCCATCAATTGTTAATTTCTTTCTTGTAGAACATCTAATCCATTCAATCACTACTTTAGAATCGTATGTTAACTTTTATTTTGATAGGGGATAGAATGAAACACTAACATTTGAACTGACGTTTATTGAAACTGTTCCAGTAGCACCGTCACCAACAAGCTTTACTTTATATTGTCCTTCAATGCAACTGAGTGTAATTGTTTCATGGAGTTCAACTACCTGATCATATGGATCGATTAAGACTACCTTGAATCTGCCATCTTTGATATTCTCATACACTGTGATGGTAACTGATTCTTCACCAGAGAATACAAACAGTGTGTCGATCCCTTCAAAACGTTCAAATCTTAATAATGCACTATTATCTTCAACTCCACCAACGTATGTTTCATATGTTTTCTCACTTGTTGTATTGATGATCTTGTTATAATTGTCATAAGCGTTTTTGTTATCACTTAGGCTGCAAGCTGTTAATAATGTGATGAGTGCAAACAGAATGGTTGTGATTTTTAAATTTCTAGTCATTTTAATTTTCCTCCTCGGTTTCAACCGACTTTTTTCTTTCCAATGATTTCATTATTGATTTTATTAATCTTTTTTCTGATTTCATTGATTTTTTTAACTTACACCTTAATTATATTCATTTGATATTCATTTGTCAACACTTTTGTTGCATTTTTATTGATTTTTTTAATTTTTTTATTGATTTTATTGATTTTTTTTGTTTTTTCCTGAATATTTTTAATTTTTTTATTGATTTTTAAAGAAAAAAGACTCAATTTTCATTTTTGAAGTTGAGTCTACTCTTATTTTTTTATTCTAATTATCAGCTAAAACTATCGAAAAATACATTTTCTTGCTTGATATCATGCTTGTTTAGAACCTTAATACATGCATTAATCATACCAGGTGATCCACACAAATATGCTTCAGACTCTGATAAGTCACTCGTATTTCTATCGACTACATCCGTAATCAACCCAACCTCTCCTGTCCAATTATCTCCAGGGAGTGGTTCTGATAATGCAGGAATATAGGTAAAGTTTGGATACTCTTTTGATAGTTGTTCAAATTCTTCAGTGTAATACAAATCTCTTTTTGATTTCGCACCAAAGAAGTATCTAACCTTTCTAGGCATCCCTTGATCTTTTAAGAATGCAAGAATTGAACGAATGGGTGCTTTGCCTGATCCACCAGCGATACAAACCATTTCTCTTTCCGATTCTTCTTGTAGATAAAAGTCACCATAAGGTCCAGTTAAAATAATTTTGTCACCAACTTGAAGTGCCTTATGAACAAATGTAGTTGCAAGTCCTTTTGGAACTTGTCTAATAATCATTTCGATATGATTGGACTCTTTCGGATGAGATGCAATCGAATATGCTCTAATGATATCAATACCAGGAACCTTGAGCTGTGCATATTGACCTGGCTTGAAATGCATTTCCTTTGGATCGAGAAGTTCAAAATCAACTAATTTAATATCATATGTCAAATCTTGAATTCTAGCCACTTTGGTTTTATAAAGTTTAGCATTTAATAATTCTTTTGGTATTTCAATCTTCATATTGTCCTTAACCTTGACCTGGCAAGAAAGACGGATACCATCTTCTCTTTCCTTTGGACTTAAGAAGGGTTCTTCGGTTGGTTTAATGTCGCCACCGCCCTCAATCAGTCTAAATTTGCAAAATCCACAGGTTGCTTTTCCACCACACGCTGATGGGATAAATATTCTATGTTCAGATAATGTATTTAATACTGTATCATCTCCTCTGACAGGGATAACCTTATCATCATTGATCATCAGCATTTTTTCACCACCACCGCCTAATGCTTTTTCAGCAAGTATAAGCAAAACAGAAATGATAATTAAAACTCCGATTAATATTACTGGAACTAATAAATTCATCATATACCTCCCTTAGATGTTTGCTAAGCCAGTGAACCCAATAAATGCGAGTGCAAGGATACCTAAAACGATAAAGACAATAGCTTTACCTCTTAAGCCTCTAGGAATGTCACTATTTTTTGACATTTTTTCACGTATACCAGCAACGAGTACGATTGCAAGTAACCAACCAATAGATGAGCCAAAAGCAAATCCAGTGGTTTGAATAAAATTATAATCTCTATTCACAAAGAATAATGAGATAGCTAATACTACACAGTTCACAGTAATGAGAGGTAGAAATATTCCGAATGCATTATATAGCTTTGGAATAAACTTTTCTAAAAACATTTCTAAAAACTGAACAGTCGCTGCAATGGTAATAATAAATACAAGTAGTGATAAGTTGGTTGTTCCTGTGTTTTGCAGCAATTGATAGATTGGCCAGTTAATCATTGCTGTAATAGTTACGACGAATACAACTGCGATTCCCATTCCCTTAGCATTTTTAATGTTTGTTGATATAGCAATTAAAGGACACATACCTAAGATGTAAACAAGTGCGATATTATGATTTAATATTGAAGCTAAAATTAGTTCTAATATATTCATGGTTTACCTCCTAGACCGCTTCTTCATAGAATTTAGACCATTCCCTGATACCCCAGATGAGTAGCCCTAGGACGAAGAATCCGCCTGGAGCCATTGCCATAACTACCCAGTTTGGCCAGTTAGCAGGCATAATTCTGAAATTGAGAATAGAACCAAATGCTAGAATTTCTCTAACAACAGATACAGTAATTAAAACAAGTGTGTATCCCATACCACTTGCAAATCCATCAACAAGTGTATATCTTACTGGGTTTTTAGCAGCAAACGCCTCTGCTCTTCCCATGACGATACAGTTTGTTATTATTAATCCCACGTACGCACCTAGCGCGGATGCTATATTAGGAAAGAAAGCCTGTAAGAACATTTGAACTAGAATAACAAATGAGGAAATGATGACCATGTAGGTAACCATTCTAACCTTTGAAGGAATAAAGTTTCTAACCATAGATACAGTTGCTGAGGATGCCATGACAACAAATGTCACACCAAGACCCATCGCAATCGCATTTTCTACTTTGTTTGTTACAGCAAGCGCAGAACAAATACCGAGCACTGCGATAACAATCGGGTTATTTCTATGCAATCCATCTTTTAGAATGTTATACCATTTTGTGTATTTCAATCGAATGAGTTTCATATGATCCCCCCTTATTCGTTATGACTATTCCATGCATCAAGATGCAGGACATAGTTATCATTTAATATTCTTTCAAAACTAGAGGATGTTCTGGTTGCACCAGTAATTGCATCCACTTCATTTTCTTTATTAGGAGCGGGATCCTTTCGAATCTCAATGGTTGGAACCATTTTGATACCTACAAATTTCGCTAAATAGAGTGGGTCAGCAACAATACCACCCAATCCAGGAGTTTCCTCTTGTTGAAGAATCGATATTGCAACAATGGTTTCAAAATCAGACTGTAGAGTAATCATTCCAATAATAGGTCCCCAAACTCCACCACCTTCAAACACATATGAAATATTTCCTGAATCTTTATGATAGTAAAGTGTAAGTCCTTCAGAAGTAATAACCTCAATTTCTTCTGCAAAAACATCGTGAATATTTGTGAATGAATAAGAAACTTGGTTTGCACTTAAAACCGCTGATTTTAGAAGCGCTTCTTCATTTGCAATGATTCTATCCTTTGTCAGTATATCCATTCCAATTAATAATATAGAGGTGATTGTACCTAAAACAATAACGAAAAAAATCATTCTTATATTTTGATTCATGCTGCTACCTCCTGTGAAGTAACGTCTTTTTCAACAGTTTTGCTGTCAATTAATGGAGATATCGCGTTCATAATAATAATTGTGAACGTAACACCTTCATGGAAAGTACCAAAATTTCTAATAATAAAAGTCAGTAGTCCTAAGCCTATTCCATATATGATTCTACCTTTGCCAGTAACTGGTGCTGTAACTGGGTCAATTGCAATAAAGAAAGCACCAAACATTATGCCTCCTAAGAATAAAGACATAACTGGATCTTTACCAATATCGCCTGGCCATATTAGGAAGGCAAGTCCTGTAATCACAAAAAATGATCCTAGATATGATAAAGGAATTCTCCAGTCAGAGACCTTGAAGACCATCAATAGTATACCTAATACGATGATTCCAAGTCTGAATGTTTCTCCTAGTGTTCCAATCGTGCTTCCCATCAAAAGATCAAGGATTCCATAATTCATTGGTAATCCACGATTAAAAAGATTCAGTGGTGTTGCACCTGTGAAAAGATCTGCAGTTTGAGGGTCAATCCATAGTGTAGCCATTTGTGCAGGAAATGAGATGAGCACAAATAAAACACCGACGAGTGCGGGACTAAAAATATATTTTCCACTTCCACCAAAAATATTTTTGCCAAAGAAAACACCAAAGAAAGCAGCAATACCTACTGTCCAAAGTGGAATCGCTGGTGGCATGAGTAGGGCAATTAATAGTGGAGTAACCATCCAACCATAATCAAGTTCCTTTTTTCTAAGCTTTGAGAATATAATTTCTACGATAAAGGATACCGCATAGGAAACAGCTGCAATTGCTAATACATACAAACCAAATATAAAGGTTGCTGCAATAAGCAAGATTGCTAGTGCTCCCGTAAAAATATACGTGTTCTTCTTGAGTGAAGCGTCTTTTTGAACAGAAGTCATCGTCTCTGTCATAATGTCACCACTTTCTATTGAATGTCATCTATAGATGATTGAATCTGATGGAGTTGTTTAGACCATCGCAAATTTAACTACATTATAGCATTATTTATAATCTATGACAAACGTGAAGCATTACAAAATCGAATTTCTATTATTGTATTTATAATCCTATTTATAATCAAAAACACCTTAAAAAAGGTGTTCTTATTTTTATAATTCTAGGACTGCTATTGCATCAATTTCAATCATAACATCTTTGGGCAATCTTCTGACTTCAACCGCTGCTCTTGCAGGTTTGTGACTTCCAAAAAATTGAGAATAAACTTCATTCATCAGTGAAAAATCACTCATATTGGTCATAAAAACTGTGCATCTTGCAATATTTTCTTTTTCCATTCCAGCAGCTTCAACAATTGCTAAAACGTTTTTTAGAGATTGCAAGGTTTGTTCTTTAATGTCATCGGATATAAGTGTCATTGTGTCTGGGATGAATGGGATTTGTCCAGAAACATAAAGTGTGTTACCAACCAATACTCCTTGACTGTATGCGCCAACTGCAGCTGGAGCATTTTTTGTTTCAATTTTTTTCATGGTTTCTCCTTAAAGATGAATCCAATATCTTCTGATATAGCCATCTGTCTTGTAGACCTTATTTTCTAGAATACCACCGCACGCTTCAATGGTTTTATAGGATGCTACATTTTCATCATTGCAAGTAATCATTACTTTTGTTAACTTATGCTCTCTAGCTTTTTCTAAACCTAACGAAAGCATGAATTTTCCATAGCCTTGTCTTCTTTTATCAGGTTTAATACCATACCCTATATGTCCATTATACTTGAAAAGTTCTTCGTTTAGAAAATATCTAAAACTTAAAGCACCATAAATCTCTTGGTTCTCATCAATCATAATGTATGTTGAAGCGGGGACACGAGTCTCTGGATCAATCATATTCTTTTCGTCTAAATCCAGTTTTTCTAGAAGTTCTTCATAGGTGCGATTTTTAACAGTACTCGCAGTTGGAATCATGAATTCATCACCCCATGATTCAACAAATTCAAGATATGATTTCTTATCAGCCAATGTTGGCTTTCTTAATGTTAACATTTTACTTTGAGGATTCAATCATCAGCTTCACTAAATTATTTGAAAACTCAGTTGGATCTTCGATTGGAAGACCTTCAATGAGTAGTGCCTGATGATATAAGATAGATGCATAGTCATTGATTTTAGCATTATCTTTTTCATAAATACTTTTTAATGCAGCAAATAGTTCATGGTCTGGGTTGATTTCTAATATCTTTTCTGCATGAATTTCATTTTGATTTGGCATTTGTTTTAATATCTTTTCCATCTCAA
Source organism: Acholeplasmataceae bacterium (assembly GCA_030656435.1). GTDB lineage: Bacteria > Bacillota_I > Bacilli_A > Acholeplasmatales > Acholeplasmataceae > Peloplasma. The sequence goes on from JAUSOA010000064.1 coordinate 15,640, forward strand.
GACTTAGTCCTTCACCAGATACTAAGCAAACAGCAGAATCTTTAAGTCTAGCTGATAGCTTTACATCCTTAACCTTATCCTTCAGAGCTTCCTTAATAGAAGCTAAAATATCTTTATTATCTTTTTCCTTTTTCTTTAAATCCTTTTTCTTCGTATCATCAATTAAATCAGATTCGCCTTGTTGAATCGATTTAAATGGAACATCCTGATAATTTTGAAGCACTTGAATCATGAATTCATCAATATCATCTGTAAATAATAAGACTTCATAGCTCTTATCCTTCATAAGATCCATTTGTGGAAGAGATAGAATAGATTGCTTCGATTTACCCGTTGCGTAATAAATTGTTTTTTGTTCTTCAGGCTTTCTTTCCAAATATTCTTTAAATGAGATATAGTCATCACTCTTTGATGTCTTAAACAAAATTAGGTCCTGTAACTTTTCCTTGTTCATTCCAAATTGTTCATAAAGTCCGTATTTAAGTGTCGTCTTGTATGCTTCGTAGAACTTAATGTATTGATCTCTATCGTGCAAGAGCATATTTTCTAGTTCACTCTTGATTTTCTTTTCTAAATGAGATGCTATTTTTTTAAGTTGTCTATCGTGCTGTAAAAGTTCTCTAGATATATTTAGGGAAAGATCTGCTGAATCCACTAGACCCTTGACAAACTTAAAATAATCAGGAATTAAATCTTTATTCTTATCTTGAATGAAAACACCCTTGGAATATAATTGAAGTCCCTTTTCATAATGCTCACTATAGAAGTCGTAAGCTGGCTTTTTTGGTATAAATAAAAGTGCAGTATAAGTAAGCATACCTTCAACATCGGTATGAATAACTTTTAAAGGATCTTCAAAATCAGAGAATTGATGCTTATAAAACGCATGCATATCTTCTTCTTTAATATCTGCCTTTGATCTTTTCCAAATCGGAATCATCTGGTTTAATGTTTCTTTTTCGAGTACTTCCTTTTTATCCTCAGTCTTTTTAACCATCATGTTGATAGGATAGCGTACATAGTCACTATATTTTTTTACTAATTTTTTAATGGTATATTCGTTTGTAAACTTTGTGAAATTTTCTTCATTTTCATCATCATCTTCTCTAAGATGTAGGATAACTGTCGTTCCGATTTCAGTTCTTTCAATTTCTTCAATCGTGTAGGAATCTTCACCTAAAGAACTCCAACGATAGCCTGTCTTTGCATAAGGAGATCTAGTCTCAACAATCACTTCCTTAGCAACCATAAAAGAGGAATAGAAACCTACACCAAATTGCCCAATGATTTCAACTTCCTTGTTTTCAATCTTTTCCATGAAAGCCTTCGATCCACTTTGTGCAATCGTTCCTAGGTTATCAATCAGTTCTTCTTCAGTAAAGCCAATTCCATTATCTGCGATGACAAGCTTGTTATCTTTTTCATTGGGTGTAATCCAGATTTCATAGTGATCTGATTCTACTAAGTCATCAGTTAATGAAAGGTAATGACGCTTATCAATCGCATCACTTGCGTTAGAAATCAATTCTCTCAAGAATATTTCCTTTTGTGTGTAGATTGAGTGTGTCATTAAGTGTAAAAGTTTTTGAGATTCAGTTTTAAAGTTTTGTGTCTTTGCCATATGATATCGCCTCCATAAAAATTGTATTCAAATTTGCATGACTTGTCAAGTTTCTAAAATCATTAGAAAAGAAACGGGCCACAAATTGAGCCCGTTTACATGAGATTAATTTAGATTGCACACTTTTCGTAATCGCAATCATTGTTGTTACAATGGATACAACCTTGTTTTTTAATTAGGACATCTCCACATAATGGACATAATTCCTTTTCTATTTTTTCTGGTGTATGACCACTTGAAGATACTGCGATGTGCGTAACATATTCCTTAACAACACCAGTCTTCTTATTTGTCCATTTTTCTTCCATATGAACATGAGGAGGAGTTGCCGGATTTAAGTCTTCAGTGTTTTCATTGATACCCGCGAGGATTCCAATCTTAGCACATCTGTCTCTAAATACTGTTGCACCCTTGAAGCCAAGCTTCCAAGCTGTCTTATAAATATCCATTACATCATCAACAGTTGCACTGTTATGAAGGTTAAATGTTGAGCTAATTGCTGTATCTACATATTTTTGAATCGTCGCTTGCACGTGTGCGCGTTCCATAAAGGATATGTTTTGTGAAGTAATTAAAGCCCACTCAGGAAGTTTTTCTGGTTCGACACCCATTGCTTTAGCTAGAGCGACTGGTGTCTTTTCCCAAATCGTAATTGTTCTTTCTTCATCAAACATCGAAACTATTCTTCTCGTATAATTGATTTGGAAGAATGGCTCTACTCCGCCACTTACGCCAAGTATGTTAGAAATAGAACCTGTTGGGGCAATCGATAAAAGTCTTGAGTTTCTCATGCCATATTTTTTAACAAGCTCATCTGTTTCTGGATCGATACCTGTCTTATAAAATGATGAACTTGAAACCTTATCATAATCAAATCTTGGAAATGCCCCTAAGTCTCTTGCACGAACTGCAGAAGCTTGAGTTGCAGAATTCAACATTTTTCTCATCATCTTATCTAAAAACTCTAAGAACTCTGGGCTACCATATGGAAGTCTTAGACTCAATGCAAGGTCAGCTAAACCCATCATTCCAAGGCCTACTTCTCTATATTGCTTAACATGCTCTCTTTGTTCAGGAAGCGCATGACGATCGCCTAGCATCGTTAATAAATCGTCTAAAGCACCAATCATTTCTTTGACTACGAAATCGAAACGATCCCAGTCATATACAGCTGATTCAGTGAATGGGTTTTTGACGAATGCATTTAAGTTAATGCTACCTAGATTACATGATCCATGAGGCATTAATGGTTGTTCGCCGCAAGGATTAGTTGCAGTAAATTTAACATCATCATATTCGGATAAAAAGTGATAGTCATTCATATGGTCAATGAATACGACACCTGGGTCACCCATGGTGTGCGCAGCATATCCGACAAGTTTTAATAAATCCTTAGCATTAATCTTCTTTTCTATCTTTTCATAGGGTGTTTCAAAGTTCATTGACCACATTTCATTGTTTTCTACTGCCTTCATAAATGGATCTGTGATTGCAATCGAAATATTTGCTCCATTGACTTTGCTTAAATCAAGCTTTGTTGTAATAAAATCAATAATATCTGGATGATCAATATTTAAAACAAGCATCAATGCGCCACGGCGATTGTCTTGTTGCGTATTCAAAGTCGTATGCGAGTATTTTTCAGCGAACACCATCACACCAGGTGTGGTATTTGATGAGTTATTAACCTTCGCACCCTTAGGACGAATCTTAGAAAGGTTCATCCCTTGACCGCCACCATAGCTATATGTTCTAGCGATTTGGTAGTCGACCTTATAAATGCTTTCTAATGAATCCTCTGGATCTTGTGTTACATAGCAGTTGCTTCCAGTAATATTACCTTCTCTACCAATGGCATAAAGGTTTCTACCACCAAAGATTGCTTCTTTTCTTCTTAATATTTTTTCAAGAGATGAGTTTCCAAACGCTATACGCTTAATAAACTCTTTCTTGCCTTCTCCTGGAATTAAATACTTGTTTAAAATCAAATCCTGACGATCGTCATTGTCTCCCCATGGATTGTCACGATCTGTCTTTTGTTTTTCTCTATATTTGATATAAGATCTAGCAGCATCGTAATGCTTTTTCTTCATCAAATAGAGTTCTACATCATCTTGTATCGTTTCTATGCTGACATCTTGATTCTTTGGATATGTCTTCGTAATCTCTGTTGCCTGCTTTAAGCATTCATCATCCGTAAATGTGAGTCCGACGCTTTTGTAGGCTTTTTGCATCGCGTTCGCGATTTTGTTTAAATCAAACGGTTCTACAGCACCATTTCTTTTTACTACATTCATCTTATCCACCTCTTTATTTTATAATCCCCTAAAACCGAATTCCCCTATGAATGAAACGGTTTAGTAGTATTATAAACTTTTATTACCTCTAATTCAACAAGTAAACCTCACATAATTCGCCAAATTTTTCTAGCTTCTTGATACTACGTATCAGCACTTTCATAACGATATAAATTGAAATGGCTTAACAATGGGGATAAACCCAATGTAAGCCAAATGAAAGATTTTTCTTTATTGAGATGAATTTCTTTACCAACGATTGCACACTTTTTCTGCAAAGCCCATCATGCCATCAATCTTGATGACTTTTCCATCATAGGTCTTAAATTCACCATAGAATTTACCAAATACTTGATGCTGGTTGGATTGAATAATGAGCACGTTTGTATTAGAATAACGATCCAATATTGGTTTAAAAACTAAATTGATATTACCAGACTTAGATTTGATTTCCCAATCGGACATGAAATCATCTTTTTTCCCTTTGGTAGGAATCATAAATTCAACATCATCCAACTTATAGGTCTTATCATCAACAAAAAGTATATTTTCAGTAGCCTTTGAAGTATCTCCAAATCCATAACCTAAATTAAATGCAATCTTTACCTTATTTTGAACTCCACTCATCGAAGACCAATACCATGTATTTTTATAGGTCCATACACCTCTACCCCAATCTAGGACACCATATGAATTTGCAAAATCAAAGGTTTGGTCCCCATAAATCACATTTCCCTTAGCTTTTAGTAAATTGATTTTTTGATTGTAATAAAAATGTTTTCTTTTCTTAAAGGGTGTTGCGATTACCATTGAATCTTTAATTGAAGGCTCAAGCACAATATTTGCTAAAAGATTGGCACCCTTTGTAAAATTCTTTATATCGACAATAATATGTCTTTTATTCTTATCAATTAAGAACTGAAATTTTTGATTCTTCTTTGCTAATTTAATATCTCCTTTGACTGAGCTTCTTGGAAGCTTCAGTCTACCTCTTGATAACCAACCCATTTTTGTATTGGTAACTTCCTTTTTATTGATGAAATCAAAAAATGTTACCGATGTTAACCATAAATAACTATTGTCTGCAATTGTAAAGGCGATTCCAAAATCATCATTACCAATATAATAATAGTCCCATTCCTTAATGCGCATACCCCTAACCTTAACTTGATCGCGGTAATAATCCTTAGCAAGATAAGTAGAATAACCAGATTCAATTAAATTTCCCTTTAAATCGAGTAGTGGACCTTTGGATAATCTTGTTTGATTCATCATATACCTCACATATCAATCTTTTGCTTTTATTATAACTGGAATGACTTAAAATATATACAATCTTAGCATTCACCCTTGATTTTTATAAGAAAAACGTTTGGATAAAAGGTATAATAAGAACAGGTGAGGTACCTATGAAACTATTTAGAATTGGTGTTGGTGAGCTAGTCTCTTTTCTTTACTCAAGTGGAGATTTAAGCAGTGAGACATTTCAAAACGTCTCTTTACTTGAAGGAACAAAGGCACATCAATATCTTCAAAGTAAATATCAGTCGACTGATCAAGCTGAAATACCAATTTCTTATACTTATTTGGGTGATGATTTAGAAATTACATTATCCGGTAGGATGGATGGTCTTTTAACTATTGATGGTTCAAGGGTCATTGAGGAAATCAAGTCAACTAGATTTCCAATTTTTGACGACCAATTTATGATCAATAATGAGCATCTAGCTCAATTAAAGATGTATGCATTCATGTATCTTAAAAATAACCATTTAGAAGATATTTTAGGACGAGTTACCTATATTCAATTAAGCGATTATAAGGTTAGACACTTTGAGTACTTCTTTGATGTTGATCTACTCAAAGATTTTTTCGAACAATCTATCCTCAAATACACAGAGTGGCTAGAAAAGCTTTATCTTCATAATGAAAGAAAAAGAGCTTCTTTAGAAAAGCTTTATTTCCCGTTTGATAAATTTCGTCGTGGTCAAAGAGAAATGATGGCTGCAGTTTATCAAACCATGAAGGATGACGATATCCTTTATGCAATAGCACCTACAGGTATTGGTAAAACGATGGCTTCCTTATTCGCGACTCTAAAATCATTAACTGAAGATAACCAAAAAATATTCTACCTTTCCGCTAAAACTCAAGGAAAAAAAGTTGCTTTAGAAACCCTAGATATGCTTCATGAATCTGGACTTGAAACAAAAACACTTGAAATCACCTCAAAGGATACCATATGCTTCCTAGAAAAAAGAGAATGCGACCCTGAAAAATGTCCATTCGCGAAAGGGTTTTTCGATCGATTGCAAGTTGCTATGGTTGATATCTTTGATCATGAAACATTAATGACTAGAGAAGTTGTTGAACGATATGCAAGAAAGCATACTGTTTGTCCATTCGAGTTTTCACTCTACGTTTCATACTTCGTTGACGTGATTATTTGTGACTACAACTACGTATTTGACCCTAGAAGCCATTTAATCCGTTACTTTGATGAAGATAACTATAAGCCTTTAATCCTCGTTGATGAGGCACATAATATGATTTCTAGATCAAGAGATATGTATTCCTCAACTCTGATCCGCTCAGATTTCATTAAGCTACGAAGACTAGCGAATAAGATTAAGCCAACGATTAGAAATGCAGTCAAAAAGGTTTTAGATCAATTCGACCTTTTCGAGGAACAATTAACAGTATCTCCATTTCTATCCTTTAAAACATTGAATGAGTCGTTTTTAGATGCCATATTGAATCTAATGAAAAAGATTGAAAATGGGATTAAAGAAAATCCAAAGTATCCTAAAAAAACTGAGGTTATTGAAGGATATTTATCTTTACTTGGCTTTGCAAGAATCTTTGAGTATTATAATGATGCCTATTTAACGAATATAGAAAAGCTTGATGATGATATATCAGTAACCATTCAATGCTTGGATGCTTCAGAGTTCATCTTAGATACTGTAAAGAATAAAACATATGGCTCTGTATTTTTTAGTGCGACACTTTATCCTATTGATTATTATAAGGAATTGATCACCTCGGGTTATGGAGAGACGTTAAAGATTAAAAGTCCCTTTGATTCAGAACGGTTAAAGGTCGTTGTTATGAACCAAATCTCAACTAGATACCAGCATCGAACAAGCTCGATTATGAAAGTCATTCAAACCATTGAATCTGTATTATCATCTAAAAAGGGAAACTATATCGCATTTTTCCCCAGCTATCAATATATGAATCAAATTATTGATAATTTAGCTGAAGATATAGATGCAGACCTAATCGTTCAGGAAAAAGAAATGGATCAAAACCTAAGAAATCTAATGGTCGAAAGATTTAAAAACTATAATGAGAAATCACAGTTAGCCTTCTTTGTTATGGGTGGTATGTTTGCTGAGGGCATTGATTATGTAGGAGATATGCTCAATGGTGTGATTGTCGTAGGCGTTGGATTACCAATGTTAAATGAACCTAATAATCAATTGAAGGATTACTATCAAGATAAATTCTCTAAGGGATTTGATTATGCCTATACCTATCAAGGAATGAATAAGGTTATTCAAGCAGTCGGTAGAGTCATACGCACAGATTCGGATTATGGTATTGCTATTTTAATTGATGATCGATTCAATACTCCACTATATAAAAAGCTTTTTCCGATGGAATGGAAAAAATACGATGTTATCGATACACCTAAAAGCTTAAAAAAGAGTTTGGATTTGTTTTGGAGCAAGTTCTAGAAGTATAATAGTATCGAGGTGGTATTATGTGTGGAAGATTTACAATCACAGTTGACCTAGAGGATTTAAGAGAATATTTGGTCGAACATTTTGATATCTCTGAAATGAAAAGTGAGTTTCAGCTACCAAGGTATAATGTAGCACCAAGCCAAGACGTCATTACCATCATCAATGATGGGAATAAAAACCGTGTTGGTCTCCTTAAATGGGGATTTGTTCCTTATTTCGCAAAGGATGAAAAAATAGGAAATTCGATGATTAATGCGAAATCTGAAACCTTAATCGATAAACCCTCCTTCAAATCTTCATTTCAATTAAAGCGTTGTGTCATTTTGGCTGATAGCTTTTATGAATGGAAAAGAGAAGAAAACAGTAAAACACCGATGCGTATTGGGTTATCGGACGAAAAACTGTTTCCTATGGCTGGATTGTGGTCAACATTTGTTAAACCCGATGGCACTAAGCTTCATACGACAACGATTATTACAACAAAGGCCAATGAACTAATGAGTGAAATTCATGATAGAATGCCAGTTATTTTAGATGATGTTGCTGTAAAAGAATGGTTAAATCCAAGAAATCAAGATCTACTCAATCTATCTAATTTGCTTCAACCATTCCCATCAGAAAAAATGTATGCATATCCAGTCAATTCAGTTGTCAATAACGCTAAAAATGATTCAAAGGAATGCATCTTAAAAGTATAAAGAATTAACCCCAATTCATTTGAACTGGGGTTATTATTATTTTTTGACGACTGCTTTAATTGAATAAGACAATGGAATTTGATTTCTAAAGTCCTTATATTGAAATAGATAAGGCTTGACTTCTACCATGTTTCCATTTTGCCAGAATAATGTATCAAACTCGTTAAAGTAGCAAATCGAGAGTCCAGCTTCAATGAGTGCATTGATGATATCACTTATTGAATGATTCCACCAATAGTTATTTGCATGCTTAACCTCGCTTGCATATCCTCCAATATCATTAGACTGATCTGGTAAAGCGTTGAAATAATCATATTTTAAATTAGTTTTCCCTTTTGAAAGATCTTCTTCATCAAAAAGATGGAAAAAGGGATGTGAGTCATAGACATAAAAGTATCCATCATCCTTCATCATTTCTCTTACTACCTTCGCCCATTTCTTTAAGTCAGGCAACCACCCAAGCACACCTTCAGATGTAAAAACAATATCGTATTTCTCGTGGTGTATTTCACTAAGCTTTAAAACATCTGACTCGATAAATGATATATGATCCATTTGAAAGTCACTTGCTAGCTTATTTGCATAATAAACATTAGTATCCGATAAATCAACACCAACTGCTTTAGATAAACCTAAACTTCCAAGTGAAATTGTATCTGCCCCAGTATTGCATTGTAGATGAATGAGTGTTTTTCCCTTGATGTCTCCTAATTCTCTTAGGATATTTTCATTGATGCGTACCTTATTTTCAGTAAGTTTTTTCTTATAATGCTCATAATGATCCTTTGATAATAAGCTCCAAGCTTTTTTGTTGTCATTAATTTCCTTCATGTCGATTCTCCTTCTAGTTTTTTCAAAACAATTATACCATATCAAAAGATGAAAAAAGATACCACGTTTGATATCTTTTCCTTAGTTATTTATTTAAGTAATTGTAAAACATGTGCGAAGACCAGTTCACATAAGTCATCTTCAGAAATTTCTATTTCTTTATTGACATACTGATAGAGTAACCCAGAAACGACTGCTTGAATCACATTTTTAATATATGGTTTAGGTTCCTTTTGCTCGAGAGTACCTTCAACAATACCTAAATAGATAATTCCTGCAAATCTTTTATCCATTTGTTCTTGAATATGCTTCATATGATGAGGAATGCTTTGATCAAATTTCATAAATGCCTCATGATGACTATTCATAATCGCATCCATTAAAACCTTTGCATCCTTCATAACAGTTAGTATTTTTTGAATTTGTTCAATAAATGCACCCTTGAAATCCATGGACTCAATGTCACTTGTTAATATAGATTCATACTGACTTAACAAATATTTATAAGTTTCACAGATCATGTCTTCCTTGCTGGAAAAATGCTCATATAAAGTGCTTTTACCGATTTCAGCCTCTGCTGCAATCGTTGACAAAGAAATGTTATCTAAATTAACACCATCTTTAATATAAGAAATTAGGACAGAAAGAATTTTTTCCTTAGTTGACTGCATGCTCTTCTGCCTCTCTTTTCATCCGCTTTCTATTCAGCATTGCATAAATTGTGGGGACTACAACAAGTGTTAAAATAGTCGCATAAATCAGTCCACCAATTGCAGTGATTGCCATTGGTTGTAAAAGCTCTGATCCTTCACCAAAGCCTATTGCCATAGTGAATAGAGCTAAAATAGTTGTAAGTGCAGTCATAAATATTGGTCTAAGTCTTGTTTGCCCTGCCTCAATGATTGCTTCTTTGACAGTTTTTCCGCTTTCTCTAAGTTTGTTGATATAGTCAATTAAAACAATACCATTATTTACAACAACCCCTATTAAGATGATTAGCCCCATGATTGAAACTAAGCTCAAGAATTGATTGGTAATGAGAAGCGCTAGCATACCACCTGTGAATGCTAGAGGAATAGTAAATAAAATAATAAACGGATAAACTAGGGATTGGAATTGAATAGCCATTACCATGTAGACCAGTAAAATCGCAACAATCGCTGCAATAATTAAATCAGATACTGCTTGTAATATATCCTCATTTTCTCCTTGGAATGTTACATTATATCCATTTCCATGCTGTGTAAACTCATTTGAGGATAGATATGCATTCACTCTTTCATTAACTGTTCTACTCACAAGCGTTACGTTTTTCCCTTGTTCAACTTGTGCAGTTACTGTGACAAAACGAGTAGAGCCATCTGTTCTAATGGTTGCAAAGCCTGGACTATAATCAACAACAGCAACACTGTTAGCTGTTTCATCAAACAATGGTGCTAAAGATAAGGAAGCTAGCGTTGGGTCAACACTCATTGGATTCATAACAATTGATCCAGCAGTCACTTTTAGATACGGGTTAATGACAAATCTTATTGGAGTTCCCACAACATATCCTGGTAGCATCGCATTCAATACATAAATGCTTTGCTTCGAAGATTCCATGTAGGAATCAATCATTTGTCTTGTTGATGCATCAAATAAAAGTATGCCACCAAGAAAGTTCTTATAATCGCCAAACACATCAAAGTTAATTCCACCAGCAAATGAATCACTTGGTAAATCAAGTACATATGAAATCCCTTCAATTTCGACAGTTAAGGATTGAGATGCACCGAGTGCACTTAAATTTGCGAATAGGTAATTGACATTATCCATTACTGCTTGGTTTGTTAAGCCATAGGTCATGGCATTGGTTCTATCCACAGTAATTTTTACATTATCAGCACTATAGGAAATTCCACTGTCTGCCTTAATGACACCAGGTGTATTATCTAAAATAGCTGTAATATCATTGGCTATAATTTCTAGTGTTTCCAAATCATATCCACTTACCTTGATGTTAACACCTTGTGCGCCACCAAGTGCACCAGTACTATTTTGTGCAGAGACTGTTGTTTCTAATATTTGAGTAGCTTGCATATTGATTCCACTAAAATCGAAATTATTGATTAAATCTAAGATATAGGATTCATAGAATTGAGTAGACTCACTTCTATTCTTTTCTAGATTAATGGTAAATGTAATCGATCCATCCGATCTAGCACCGCCCATCATTCTACCAAATCTACCCATCATCCCTGATCCACCAATCGATGTAGATACAATTTCAATATCCTCGATGGCCATCAATTGATTGCTTAATTGATCAGCAAACTCTGCTTTATCAGCAAAAAGAGTTTGTGTGGTTGTAGAAATTGTAATATCAATAACACCTTCATCCGAAGTTGGAAGCATGATGAATCCCTTTGCTGTGACTAGCCAAACAGAACCGAGTAATAAAACAATGACGGTAACTAACGTTAATGCTTTATTCTTGATTGTAAATAGGACTGATGACTTATACCAAGATTTCAAGGTATACATCACTTTTCCTTCATTTTGAGCGCGTGTGTCATCTAGCATTCTAGATGCCATTGCGGGAACAAGTGTTAATGCAATGACTAAGCTCGCTCCAAGAGAGTAAGCAATTGTTAATGCCATTGAAATGAAGACATCAGCAATCATACCTTCAATAAATACAATGGGAAGGAAAACAGCGGCTGTTGTTAAAGTCGACGAGGTGATTGCACCAGCAACTTGCTTAGAGCCTTCTATTGCTGCCTCTTTTTTAGATTTACCCTCGCCAATCATACGGTATATATTTTCAATAACTACAATCGAGTTATCGACTAACATTCCTATACCTAAGGCAAGGCCACCCATTGAGACAAGATTTAAGGTAACATTGGTAAAATACATGAGCATGAAAGCTGCAATGACAGAAATTGGTAT
>JAUSOA010000070.1 GCA_030656435.1 Acholeplasmataceae bacterium
CAATCATTTATGTCCATTTATTGAAAAATCCTGGTTTAACCGTTTTTCAAATTTCTAAGGATCTCCATATCTCTAGATCATCGATTTATTCAATGATTGACCAAATGTATGAAGCAGGAATTCTTTTATTAGAAAATGGAAATAAAGACCTCTATTTTGCAGAGGATCCAAACAGTTTACTCGATAAACTTTCAAAAACATACCAAAAAAACATCGAGGATCTTAAAGAAACAATGTCAACCATTGATTCTGGAGTCAATAGAGAACCATATTTAAATATCGTTGGCTATTTTAATATACTTGGTAAAATTAGAATCATGCTCTATGGTGCAGAAGTTGAAGTTTACATGAATACCGATCTAGATTTAGAACAATTTGATGACTGTTTCTCTCATTTAGAAAGAAAGGGTGTTGATGTCTATATTTTCACCTTTAGAGCTACTGACTACAAAAGAACAAACGTTCATATATTCTCACATCAATACAAGCCAGCCATTCAAACAAGAATGATGCTCGTTATCGATTTATCCTCAGTTCTAGTTGCTAATCACTTAATCGATCGTAATGAGTGGATGGGAACAATTACTAAAAATGATTTGATGGTTAGAATCATCACAGAGCATATTCATCATGATATTTACCTTCTTAGACTCAAGAATAAAGTTAATCAGAGCATATTTGAACTCTATCCAGACCTTGGAATTTCCACAAAATTTGAGCGTTTAGCCTCAAAATGGAGTGAAAAACAAGGGAATCCACCAAAAGAGAATCAATAGTTGATGAATCACGAGTTTTAGGAGTTCAAATCGTATATTTTTGTTGACTTTTACTATCAACTACGTTAAAATATCTATGTTGTACCACATAGGACAGGTTATAAACACTAATTCAGATATTAGTTACCTTAGATAGTGAGTCTTCATAAAAATTAAGGAGGTGTAGCAACATGTATGCAGTTATTAAAACTGGTGGTAAGCAAGTTAGAGTTACAGAAGGTCAAGAAATCTATATTGAAAAATTAGATGTCGAAGCTGGAGATTCTTATGAATTTACTGAAGTCTTAATGGTCGGCGGAGAAAACCCAGTCATTGGAACTCCAATGGTTGAAGGTGCTAAGGTAGTTGCCAAAGTAGTGAAACACGGTCGTGGTCCTAAGATCATCGTTTTCAAGTACAAGGTCAGAAAAAACTATCGTCGCAAACAAGGCCATAGACAGTCATATACTAAGCTCGTTATTGAATCAATCGTAGCTTAAGATCATGATTAAGAGCAATATCGTTTTAGAAAACGGAAAGATTAAACAATTCAACGTTTTCGGACATGCCAATTATGCGAAAAAAGGCGAAGACATAGTCTGCGCTGCCGTATCAAGTGCAGTACTTGTTACCGCAAACGCAATTCGGCACTTAGGGTTAAGTCAAACAATCGACTTAACAGTTAAAGATGGTGACTTCAAGCTAACCGTTCTTGCAGAAGATGATACGGTCTATAAGCTATTAGAAAATTTGGAGTACACAATCGTTGATTTAGAAAAACAATATCCTAAATATATTAAAAATCAGAAGGAGGGATAACATGTTAAAATTAAATATACAGTTATTCGCATCGAAAAAAGGTACAGGTTCGTCTCGTAACGGACGCGATTCCCACTCTAAGCGTTTAGGCTCTAAACTTAGTGATGGTCAGTTTGCAACTGCAGGCTCTATCATTTATCGTCAAAGAGGAACTAAAATTCATCCAGGCGTTAACGTAGGACGTGGTGGCGATGATACACTATTTGCTACTGTTACAGGCCATGTGAAATACGAAAGAAAAGGCCGTGACCGCACTCAAGTGTCAGTTTACGAAGGATAACCGAGTTATCCTTTTTTTCTCGTTTGAAAAGAGGTGTTTTAAATGTTTGTCGATGAAATTACAGTAGAAGTCTATGGTGGTAGAGGTGGCAATGGTGTTGCAATCTATCGTAGAGAAAAATTTGTTGAATATGGTGGCCCATGGGGCGGTAATGGGGGACATGGCGGTTCCGTTATTTTTGTTGGTGAAGAAGGAAAGACGACTTTAATCGATCTTCGTTACCAAAGACACATCAAGGCCAAAATGGGAATTAATGGAAGAACCAAGGGACAGCATGGAGCAAATGCTGAACATACATATATAAGAGTTCCTTTAGGAACCATTATTTATACCGAGGATAAATCATTTAAAATCGGAGAAATCACTGAGCACAATCAAGAAGTTGTTGTTGCTAAGGGTGGTAAGGGTGGTCGTGGTAACATGGCTTTTGCAACACATCGTAACCCTGCACCAGATTATGCTGAAAATGGAGATCCAGGAGTTCACAGAAAAATACTTGTCGAGCTTAAGGTCCTAGCAGATGTTGGATTGATTGGATACCCAAGTGTCGGAAAATCAACATTAATATCTGTTGTATCCAATGCGAAGCCTAAAATAGCTGAATATCCATTTACGACCCTACATCCAAATCTTGGAATGGTACAAGTCGGCGATGAATCCTTTGTTTTAGCGGATTTACCTGGTTTAATTGAAAATGCACATCTTGGCCTCGGCTTAGGAATTCAATTTCTAAAGCATATTGAAAGATGTAGAGTCTTCCTTCATGTCTTAGACCTAACAAGAGAAGATCCTTATGCAGACTATATCAAAATCAATCATGAGCTTGAAATGTATAATGACGAGCTATTAGAACGCCCACAAATTGTGGTCGCGAATAAAATTGATATGCCAGGGAATGATGATAAACTTGAAGTACTTAAATCTAAAATTACAGCACCTCTTATCGTCATTTCAGCTCATCAAAGAACGGATATCGATAAATTGCTGAAAAAAACTTTAGAGGAACTTAAAAAAGCTCCAAAAGTCTTTGATCATACACCAGATTACGTCAAGAATTATACATTCGAGGGTGATGAACCAGCCTTTATTATTACAAGAACTGATGATGGCTTTGAATTATCAGGAGAAAAACTAAGACTTGTCTTTGAAAGAACTGATTTTACTAAGGAAGAAGCAGTGAAACGCTTCGCAAGACAAATCAGAAGTATGGGAATTGATGATGCACTCCGTAAGGAAGGTGCAAAGCATCAAGATACCATTAGAATCTTTGATTACGAATTCGAATTTATCGAATAAGGACTCCGGTCCTTATTTTTTTTGCAAAAAAAATAGGAAGATTCCTCTTCCTATGTTAAATGTAGCATTTTTACTCTTGAATAGTGTGCTTTTTTCAATATCTTTAACTCTTTACTCAGTTCATGATTCTGGGCTTTCTTAGTGACTTGATTGAATCTAAGCATATGATCCTGTATATTTTTAAGTTCATTTTCTCTTCTTTGATTCATTCGCTTCATACTTGCTTCATAAACTTTTCTCTTTTCAGCATCTAGCCCAGTTTCCTTTTGAATCAATTCGACATAATGATCGGTCTTTTGTTTCAAGGATGCTAAATTCTTTTCATAATTGGTTTGATATTTAGACAAAATTGCCTGATTCTTATTTTCTAAGGACTCTTCAAGGCCAATATGATTCTTCACTGCATTTTGGATGGATTGATCGAGCTGAGCAACTAGTTTATTGTAGCCTTCTAAAAGCTGGTTCGTTTTGACTAAATGATCATGCTGATATTGCTGAGCTACTGAAAGCTGATTATCATTTAAGAGCTTTAACTCTTGATCTCTTTTTTCACTGTTTTCGGTGATTTTGATTTCAAGGGTTTTCAAAACGGATAGATCAAGCATCAATTTCTTTTTATAGGATAGTGCTTCAAGTTCAAGTTTTTTCATCAATTTGACATTTTCAACCTTAATTCGTTGCATCTTATCCAATTGCCTTTTCTCATGGGTGTGACGATTACTTCCTACAGTATTCTCGTAGTTTTCATTTAAGCTCTTGAGAAGGGATTGTGTCGAACGCTTAAAGCCTCTTGTGATTAAGTTCTGTTCTCTTTGATTTTTTAAGTAGAAGCTAAGCATTAGATTCAAGAAGGCTTGTTGATGATTGATCGTCTCTTTTTCATATAAATCACAATTTTTCCTAAGTTTTTTTAATTCAGTCGTCAAGAATAAGTCAGAAACGTAAACCTCTTCATATAAGGATTCATAAAATGTGATGATTGCTTGATAATGATTTTGGATATAAGTAGAAAATTTCTGATAGATTCCTTGATTTTTATTTAAATATCTATAAAAGCTCGAGGCTTCTTGAAGTTTTTCACGTTCAAGCTTCTTTTCAGCAAGTTTTTGCATTTCAATAATTCGATCAACTTCTTTATCAATAGGTACTATTTGTTCGTGCTTTTCATCAATTGTTTTTTCTATCTTACTTAGATTTTGACGTATTCGCTTGGATTCTTGTGTGTTATTAGCGATTAATTTTTGATTTTCCTTGATATCGTGATGCTTATGCTCACCACGGTCACTTAATTTTAATTCCTGAGTTACCTTTTCTAAGGATATCATTTGAGCGTGAAGGCGTTCAAGCTCGGTTTGATTCTGAAAGAATTGTTCCTCTAGTACTCTAATTTCTTTTTCAATACTCGTTTTCTTTTCCTTTGACTTATCAATTTCAGTTTCATAGAAGTTCATCATGTCTTCATGCTTCAACATGAATTTATACGCTGTCATATCCTCAATCTTTTTCACGTAGAAATCCTGATCTAGGGTTTGATAATAGAGAAGCACTTGAATCAAAGAAGCAGAAAACTCTTTTGATAAACTAATCAACGTTTTCAAAATCCCCTTAAAGACCTCTGGATGTGATGGAAGATGATAAAGTTCCTTTATCGTATCGATATGGGTTAAATCATTTTGATAAAACAAGCGTACGATATCCATAAATTGCTCGCTTAAGCTTTGATTATTCTCTAACTCATTTTGATAGATTTTAAGTAGTCTAGTCGCTTTTTCATTAGAAAAGCGTAATTGATGTTTATATTTTGCTTCACTCACAACAAATGCGCGCTTTTGTTCCTCTAACGATGCCTCTTCTTTAATGATATCTAACGTATATTTGTTTTCAATAAATATTTTTTCTCTTTCGGACTCGATTGTATAGGTTTCAATATTGAGTTCGTGCTCAATGGCTTGCTTGGTTTTGTTGTAAATTGCTTGATTGAGTTCAATTCGTAATTCCTCTTCGCTTAATATGAAATCTCTTTTAATCTTTTCCTTTTCAAGCTCTAATTGAGTGTTTGTGTTGAGTACTTGTGTATCTGCAGAAAAAAGCGCTTTTGCTCTTTCTCTTTCTAGATTAATCAATGCTTGATTTTTCTTGAGATCAAAATCCAAGAGCTGCTCTGAATGCTTAAAGGATGCAATGGTTAGATGTGCATCGTTTGCAAGAAGATTTAATTCCCGCTCCTGTATGGATGCTGCAATTGCTAATTGGTATTCAAGAGGTAGAAGATCCTTATTTTGTTCTAGTAGTAAAACATCCTTTTTAAATTGATAATGTATCTCTTCAATTTTAAGGAGCTGTTCTGAGGCACTGATGTTATGGTTGTAGTTAAGATCTATTTTAGCGAAATCCTGTTTCTTTTCATACTCATAAAGCACCTTTTTCAAGCGCCATTCATTAATTTCTCTTAAATGCTTAATATCAAGCTCATATAGTTTCTTTTGAG
>JAUSOA010000022.1 GCA_030656435.1 Acholeplasmataceae bacterium
ACCTTTGAATCCAATGGTGGTTCAGTCGTTACTGATCTCAATCAAGCCTATAATAGCGCAGTAGTAGCACCAGCTGCACCTACGAAACTAGGAAACACATTTGGTGGATGGTACAGTGATGCTGCATTAGCTACAGCTTATACATTCACGACTATGCCAGCCAATAATATTACATTATACGCGAAATGGACAGTGAATAACTATACAATCTCATTTGAAGAAAATGGTGGTTCTATTGTCACTGATCTCAATCAAGCCTATAATAGCGCAGTTGTAGCACCAGCTGCTCCAACTAAGCTTGGATACACATTTGGTGGATGGTATAGTGATGTAGGATTAACTATAGATTACACGTTTACAACTATGCCAGCAAATAATATTACACTCTATGCAAAATGGAATAATGAAGACTACGCAATCCAATTTGAATGTAATGGCGGACTAGTGATAGACGATCTAATGGTTCCTTATGGTGAGACAATATCCAATTTAAGTGTCCCAATTCGTCAGGATTATATATTTGATGGATGGTATCTCGACATAGAACTAACAATACCCTTTAATCTAACACAAATGCCTAGTCATCAAGTGAAAGTTTATGCAAAATGGGTTTCCATCATTGAGGTATATCAAAAAATAGATCTTGATTATGCAAAAAACTTTGCTTTATCATTAATAGTATTTGGACTTGAGACTGGACAGTACACTGAAAATCATCCTATCAAGTTGACATTGTTAAACTATATTCAACTCGTATCAGATGCGCAATCGATTGATGTTGTGCTAGGATACTTGAATCAGTTGAGTATAGATTTAGGTCTACTTATCATAGATGAACCAACACCAGTAGAGCTGATCAATGCTATTCGACAAGCAATGAAAAGTGCACTGCAACAATCCTTTAATGAATTCACAATTATTGCTGAGAGCTATGGAGATTATCCATTCAATCAACTCTATTTGGAACAAGTGTTTGATATGTTGGATGCAGCAACTCTTACATCAACTGCTGTTCCAATTATGATTCAAATAACATTCGATAGCATTGTTCAGATGATGATGACACTCGATTTAATGACACATGCCTATGTAAGTGAATATATTGATATTTTGTATAATTTGGCTACAAATGTGATTGATGTGACCTACCTTAATGAACTTGAAAAAATGTATCAGGAAACAATTTTACTGATGGACTATGTTATATTCCATACCAATATACTTGAAGTGCAAAATAGATTTATTGTCTATTTGGATTCTCGAATCAGTGATGCAAGTTATTTATATAAAGCATATAATCTCTTACTAATAGCTAACGAGGTTAAATCATTTGTCGAATATCCAAACTATACGGATATTTATGATATGATGATTGATTTTCAAACTCAAATCAAACAAGCTACTTCAGTAAGTCAGATTGATGAGATTGTTATATTATTTTATGGAACATTGAACTTTTTGATTCCGGATCATGTATATATATATTTCGAAACTTTTGGAGGATCAACTATTGATCCATTAATCGGTTATCCAAATGATCCTGTTATTGAACCAACTCCACCAACCAAGGAAGGTTATGTTTTCGCTGGTTGGTACAATGATGAAACTTATTGGACACACTACGAATTTAACCAGATGCCTAATATTTCGATAACAGTATATGCTAAATGGGAACAAATACCAATCGCCTCAAGTGTATCGATTTTTATAGAGCAATCAGAAATTGGTGTTATTTATCAACTTGAGGTTGTTGAGTTGTTTGTACTTGATGTAGGCTTCATCGTAGCAGATTATACAGGAGCTTTACTTGTACTTATTTATGAAGGTTTTATTTATGAAGGTTTCACAACAGGTCGCCTTATTCATCTATTTGGATATAGAGATGAAAATGGCTTTATGTTGCGAAATCCGTATAATAGTCAAGAATCAATTCATGTATTGGATATGAATCAACCTTGTCCATTAACACACCAAGAGATAACAATAGAAGCATTTCATTTGCTTGATGCAACTGATAGCAATAACTGGCTACAACCCTATGAAATTGAAGGTATCTTAAGGATTGTACCTGAAGAAGGATATAATGATTTTGATGAGCATCATCCATATTTTGTTGAAGGGCTCACTTACTTTGCATTGGATAGCATTCAGCTTATAGTTAAAGATATTGACCAGACTTCCATAGATACATTAGAAGCTTTAGTAGGAAAAACTATAAAAATTAGACTCTTAACTCTTCCACTATTTAATTCTGATGGAAGTGTAATACTTCGTGGTGGTGTCTATATGGTAGAGACCCACGTCTTCTATGAGATATTGACATATTATATCCATTTCGAAACCAATGGTGGAGAACCCATTGATGAACTAGAGTATACAGATTTAGAACAAGTTGAAATTCCAATACCCATTAGAATAGGCTATTCATTTCTTGGCTGGTATTTTGATGTTGAATGCACTCAACCACTTGAAAATCTAGACTATGGTGACCATACCCTTTATGCGAAGTGGGAGGTTAACACCTATACCATCACCTTCATATC
>JAUSOA010000074.1 GCA_030656435.1 Acholeplasmataceae bacterium
TTCAGGATTAAGTGGTTCTGTGCAGGCTGCTGAGTTTGCAAGAAATGAAGTTGCACCTGACCGTATTTTTATCGTCGACTCTAAGAATTTAAGTTCTGGTGTTGGCCTACTTGTATTAAAGGCTAAGGATTTAAGAGACCAAGGATTTAGTGCACAAGAGATTAAAAGAAAACTCGATCAAATGGTTCCTTTCGTTAGAACCTATTTTATTATCCCGAATTTAGAATATCTTTCGATGGCCAATCGTTTAACCAATCTACAAAAATTGATAGGTAATATGATTAAAATAAAGCCAGTAATTACCATTAAAAACGGTGATGTTGTTGTCTTTAAAAAGCCTTCTGGAAGTATGATAAAAGCAATCGGAGTTTTAACTAAGCAATTGGAAAAAGATGCAGATTTCATTGATAAAGACTATATGATGGTTACGCATAGCTATGCAACGAAATCCTCAAAATATTTAAATGATTTTATAACAGAAAAATTTGAGATTAGAAATATCGTTGATTCTTATGCAGGGTGTGTCATTTCGGCACATATCGGTAAAGGATCGATAGGGATTTCCTATCTTATTAGATAAAAAGGAAAAAGACAAGATGAAGAAAGTACTGAGTGTTTTCGTTTTAATTTCGATTGGACTTGTTTTAAACGGGTGTGGGTTATTTGAGTCACAGGATGGTCCCTACAAGGTCACCTTTAATTCCAACGGTGGAACGCTTGTAGAACCGATGAATGTAGAAGCATTTCAACCATTTTTACCAAATGAAGTTCCTATCAAAGATGGATATACCTTTGGTGGCTGGTATTTAGACTCTAATTTCTATTATCCAATGAGTTTTAATGCAGGAACCAATGAAAAGCTAACGCTTTATGCAAAGTGGATCGAAGCAACTACATCCCTTACTGAAGCTCAAATTCGTGGTATTATTGATTCTATTTTGTTAGATGAAGACTTAATGATCGCTGATGAAGAAACGATAATATCAATTGTTAACCAATTGATTCTATCCAATGAATTAATTGATGAACAAGCAGTTATCGCTGCAGTTCTATCCAATATCAATGTCGTTGAGCTCTTTGAAGCTCATGTCACGAGTATGATTGATGATGTTAGACAATCGGTTGTGATGATTGATACCTATAGTGGCTCACAAGTTGATGGTGGAGGCTCTGGTATTATTTATAAGAAGGTTGGATCAACCTATTATGTATTAACCAACGAGCACGTTGTTGCTGGATATACTTCAAGTCAGCTCGCAGTGACTATCTTTAATAAAACCGGAGATGTTAAAATCAATAAGGGTAGCGTTACGATTAAAGGTGTTTCGATTGCCCATGACATGGCAGTCATCACATTTACATCTGCTCAAAATCTAAGAGTTATTGAATTTGGAACCAAGGAAAGCTTAAAGGTTGCACAAATGGTATTCGCCATTGGTAGTCCCCTAGACCTACCAAACTCAGTAACCATGGGTGTCATCTCACATATCAACCGTCCGATGGAAGATGATGAAGGTATGGATACAATCACCATCCAACATACTGCAACCATC
Organism: Acholeplasmataceae bacterium; assembly: GCA_030656435.1. Taxonomy (GTDB): domain Bacteria; phylum Bacillota_I; class Bacilli_A; order Acholeplasmatales; family Acholeplasmataceae; genus Peloplasma. The sequence continues at coordinate 1,554 of JAUSOA010000074.1, forward strand.
AATCCAGGAAACAGTGGTGGAGCTTTAGTCAATATTTATGGAAAGCTTGTCGGCTTGAATAATATGAGCTATGTTGATGAATATGTAGGAGAAGGTATTGAAGGTCTTCATTTCGCGATTCAAATTGATATCATCACCCAAATGTTACCTCAATTAGAATAGGTAACCTCTAATTTCTACACTAAAATCTAGATTATTTCAAAAGAACACGCCAAACGATATGAAGTTCATATCCGATACGGGTTCTTTTTTTACCTAAATTTTTAGTTTTATCAAGATTAAAGTAATTAAGGCACCTATTTTCATATAAACAGTTAAAATGTCATAAAATAGGTAAAATTTTCTTATTCTATTGTAATTACTCAAAAAGTGATATATGATGTAACTAACCATATCGTTATAATAATTCATATAAAAGCAAATATGAATACATAAATGCTAACAAATATTAGGCAATATCATCAAAAGGAGAAAAAAATCATGGAAGAAAGAAAATGTCCAGTCACAGGTCAAACAGGTCACGCATCATCAAAGGGTGGCCAATCTATCAAGGACTGGTGGCCAAATCAATTAAATTTAAAAATTTTGCATCAGAATTCAAGCTTAAGCAATCCAATGGGAAGTGAATTTTCTTATAAAAACGAATTTAATAAACTTGACTTTGCGATGTTGAAGAAAGATTTAGTCTATTTAATGACCGATTCAAAGGATTGGTGGCCAGCTGATTATGGTCACTACGGTCCCTTATTCATCCGCATGGCATGGCATAGTGCAGGAACCTATCGAATGGGTGATGGTCGTGGTGGAGCAAGTGATGGAACACAACGCTTCCCACCGCTCAGTAGTTGGCCAGATAATGTTAACCTAGATAAAGCACGTCGCTTACTATGGCCAATTAAAAAGAAGTATGGTAAACAAATCTCTTGGGCTGATTTAATGATCCTTGCAGGTAACTGTGCATTAGAATCCATGGGTCTAAAGACCTTTGGCTTTGGTGGCGGACGTGAAGATGTCTTTGAACCTCAAGAAGATGTTTACTGGGGATCTGAAGCTGAATGGCTTGGTGACAAGCGTTATTCAGGAGAAAGAAATCTAGAAAATCCATTAGCTGCTGTTCAAATGGGGCTTATTTATGTGAATCCTGAGGGACCAAATGGCATACCTGATGCAGTTGCATCCGGTAAGGATATTCGAGAAACATTTGCCAGAATGGCAATGAATGATGTGGAAACTGTCGCATTAATCGCAGGTGGTCACACCTTTGGTAAATGTCATGGAGCAGGACCTGCGACTCATGTCGGACCAGAGCCAGATGCTGCACCCTTAGAGGAACAAGGCTTAGGTTGGAAGAGTAGCTTTGGAAGTGGTAAGGGTAAGGATACTATTAGTAGTGGTATTGAAGGTGCATGGAAGCCTAATCCAACAAAGTGGGATCGTGGTTACTTTGAAACCTTATTTAAATATGATTGGAATTTAATCAAAAGTCCAGCTGGAGCATATCAATGGGTTCCAACAGATCCTAAAGCTTCAACAACTGTTATTGATGCAACTGATAAATCTAAATTTCATGCTCCAATGATGACAACAGCTGATTTGGCATTAAGAATGGATCCTATCTATAATAAAATATCGAAAAGGTTCCATGAAGATCATGCTGAATTTGAAAATATTTTTAGTCGTGCTTGGTTTAAATTGACCCATCGTGATTTAGGACCTCGTTCACGTTATTTAGGACCTGAAGTGCCTGATATCGATTTGATATGGCAGGATCCTATTGAACCTAGAAATTACGAATTAATTGATGAGCAAGATATTCAAGATCTTAAGTATCGCATCCTTTCTTCAGGACTATCCGTTTCAGAACTTGTCACAACAGCTTGGGCATCTGCATCGACTTTCCGTGGATCGGATAAGCGTGGTGGAGCCAATGGTGCAAGAATTAGATTTGAGCCACAGATCTGTTGGGCAGTCAATCAGCCTAAGGAGTTAAGAAAGGTTTTAAGAGTCTATGAAAATATTTTATTCAATTTCAACAGCAATCAAAAGGGTAAAAAATTAGTATCGATGGCTGATTTAATCGTCTTAGGTGGTTGTACTGGTATCGAAAAGGCTGCTAAAAATGATGGTATCATTGTTAATTGTCCGTTTATACCAGGAAGAACTGACGCGCTTTTCGATAAAACTGATATTGAATCATTTTCAGTACTTGAGCCTAAAGCCGATGGATTTAGAAACTTCTTAAAACCAAATTTAGGTTTTTCTGCTGAGGAACTCTTAATCGATAGAGCACAGCTTTTAACCTTAACTGCTCCTGAAATGACGGTATTACTTGGTGGAATGCGTGTACTTGATACGAATTACTTAGAAACTCAACATGGAGTGTTTACACACACACCAGAGAGTTTAACAAACGATTTCTTTGTTAATCTGCTAGATATGGATATCGTTTGGAAAAAAGTAGCTGATCATCCTGACTTATTTGAGGGTCGTGATTACGCATCTAATGAACTCAAATGGACTGCAACTCGAGTGGATTTAATATTTGGTTCGAATCAACAGCTCAGAGCAATCTCTGAGATCTATGCAGCTGATGATGCAAAGGAAAAATTTATAGCTGATTTCATCAATGCTTGGAATAAGGTCATGAATGCAGACCGTTTTGATCTCAAATAATCGACTAATTAGTTGATTAATGTCTTAATTAATCCTATATAAGGAGTGTTTGAAGTTATTCATAGGTAGAACCATCAAAGATAGTTGTAAATCATCATTTTATATGCTAAAATAACTCATGTAAGCGATGAAGAGGAAGAGTAATTATTAAATTTGATTTAAGAGACAGATTGATTGGTGCGAAATCTGACAAATGATAATGAAGGTCGCCTTGGAGCTGGTAGAGTGAAATAATATAAGTAGTTCTACCCGTATGTCTGCGATAAAGACTTTTGAGTGCTGGGATTTTTCCAGAACTAAGGTGGTACCGCGTAAATTTACGTCCTTAGATTTTTCTAAGGACTTTTTATTTTATATGGGGTGAATATATGAAAACTTTAGTTACAAAGCGTTTAATTTTAAGAGATCTTCGATATAGTGATCTAGAGGACTTCTATAATTACTGCAAAAAACCGAATATTGGACCATCTGCAGGCTGGAAGCCTCATCAATCAATCGAGGATTCGATGAAAATCTTGCGCATGATGATTACCGAAAATGAAGTTTGGGCAATCACACTAAAGGAAACAGATAAAGTCATTGGTACGATTGGACTTCATGTCAGAAACTTCGATAACGCCATTTCGAATCAAAAGGAAGTAGGCTACGTTTTAGATGACATCTATTGGGGTCAAGGCTTGATGGTAGAGGCTGTTGAAGAAGTCTTAAGATATGCATTTTTGGATTTAGAGCTTGATAAGGTCCTTTGTGGACATAGTCTAGCAAACATTCAATCCAAGCGAGTCGTAGAAAAATCAAACTTTAGCTATACACATAATGAATTTAGAGATCATTTTGACGGGAGTCAAATTGAAATCAGGATGTATGAATTAACGAAAGCATTTTATTTAGGAGGAAGAACGACATGACAAATTTAAAACCAAAGTACGACTTTAAGGAAGTTGAAGAAGGTCGCTACGAAACTTGGCTGGAAAAAGATTATTTTAAAACTGGAGATTTAAATAAGACTCCATTTTGTATCGTGATTCCACCACCCAATGTCACAGGTAAGCTTCATTTAGGACACGCATGGGATAATACCCTTCAAGATATCATCATCAGAAGAAAAAGAATGCAAGGCTTTGATGCCTTATACTTACCTGGAATGGACCATGCAGGAATTGCTACACAGGCCAAGGTCGATGAAAGATTAAAGCAACAAGGAATATCACGTTACGATTTAGGTCGTGAGGGCTTTTTAAAGATTGCTTGGGATTGGAAGGAAGAATATTCACTCCATATTAGAAAACAATGGGCAGCACTTGGAAATTCACTAGATTATTCTAAAGAAAAATTCACTTTAGATGCTGATTTAAATAAGGCTGTCAACCATGTATTTATTGCTATGTTTGAAAAGGGCTTGATTTACCGTGGAAATAGAATTATTAACTGGGATGTTGAAGCGAAAACTGCATTATCCAATATCGAGGTTGAGCATATTGAACAAATGGGCAAGCTTTATTACTTTAGATATCCATTCACCGATAGCTCTGGCTATTTAGTAATCGCGACAACTCGACCTGAAACTATGTTTGGTGATACTGCATTAATGGTACATCCAGAAGACCCAAGATTCAAATTCGCGATAGGTAAGCATGTTTATATTCCAGGAACTAAGGTAGAAATCCCTGTCATCACTGATGACTTTGTCGATATGACTTTTGGTACCGGATGTGTTAAGGTCACTCCTGCACATGACGCTAATGACTTTGAGGTTGGAAAACGTCATCATTTAGCACAGCCTTTATGTATGGAAGAGGATGGAACAATGAATCACCTAGCCTTTCAATATGAAGGAATGGAAAGATTTCAATGCCGTGAGGCTTTAGTTAATGATCTAAAATCAAATGGCTTAGTTGAAAAGATAGAAGATTATGTCAATAATATAGGACTCTCTGAGCGTACTGGTGTTGTTGTTGAGCCAAGATTATCCCTTCAATGGTTTGTTAAAATGGATGAGATCGCGAAGGATTCCTTAACAAATTCAGAAACTGAGTTTGTTCCACAACGCTTTAAAAAGATATTTGTCAATTGGATGACCGATATTCAAGATTGGTGTATTTCTCGTCAGCTTTGGTGGGGTCACCGAATACCTGCATGGTATAAGGATGATCAAGTCAAGGTACAGCTCGATTCCCCTGGAGATGACTGGGTTCAGGATGAAGACGTATTAGATACTTGGTTTTCATCTGCATTATGGCCATTTTCGACTTTAGGTTGGCCAGAAAAGACGAGTGACCTAGAAAGATATTATCCAACCGATGTATTAGTTACAGGATATGATATTATCTTCTTTTGGGTTGCAAGAATGATTTTTCAAGGCTTAAATTTCACAGGTAAAGACCCATTTAAACAGGTTCTCATTCACGGATTGATCCGTGATAAGGATGGTAAAAAGATGAGTAAATCCTTAGGGAATGGAGTCGATCCGATGGATGTCATCAG
>JAUSOA010000082.1 GCA_030656435.1 Acholeplasmataceae bacterium
GTGTACCATTAGATAAATAAAACCATTCGGCTGGATGGTTTTTTTATTTTTAATTATTTAGATTGAATAAAGCGTTTATTGGGTAATGATCTGATAGATATTTTCCCTTTTCTTGATGATGGATTATTTGAAAGGATTCTAGTTTTATTGAATTAGAGAAAAAGATGTAATCGATTGGTAATCCTTCTTCTTTATCTGTATAAGCGTGATATGTTAAACCTATATTTTTAGGGTCATTATAGACTTGGTTATATTTCGTTGATAAAAATAGAGTCCCAATCGAATTCGGATATGTATTAAAATCACCCATAAGGATTATCTCAGTATTGTACTTAATTTCTAAAATTCTCATCATTCTATATAGGTATTCGATTTGATTGAAAATGATAAAGTCATTTGCGTAATCTAAATGTGTGTTGATAACTGTTAAATATTGATTAGAGTTTACCTTTAACACGACATAGGTTGCAATTCTATTATGATGACTACCCAGAATTTTGGATTCAGTATAGGGAGTATCCGTTAACCAAAGGGTATCTGACTCAATGACTTCAAATAATCCTTTTTTAATAAATATAGGGGTGAATTCTTCACCTTCACTTCGAGCAGCACCAAAGAAATCATAGTTTTTCAGATTTTCCTTAAGCTCTTGATACATTATAGGGCCTGGTTCTTGAAATCCAACAATATCAAACTTCTTATGATTGATGAAATGAAAGACATCTTCTTTGCGATAATCCCATGCATGCTTTCTATCTACTGGAGCATTGATTCGAATGTTAAAGCTTAGTAAATTCAGTTTCATATCAATCACCTTCTATTTAGTTTGATTATAGCACGCTTTAAATCAACTATGTTAAAATAACTTTGGAGGACATTCTATGCCAAAACTTTATATTGCAGGTGATTCAACAGCTTCTATAAAACAAGACGATAAAAGACCGGAAACAGGTTGGGGTGAATGCTTACATGAGTTTGTTACACCAAATATTGAAATCGTCAATTACGCACAAAATGGGAAATCAACAAAGTCTTTTATTGAAGAAGGCTTGTTAGATCAAATAGACAAAGAAATCAAGGAGGACGACTATCTTCTCATACAATTTGGTCATAACGATCAAAAGATTGAAGATCCTTTAAAGGTATACAGATCCTAATACTGAATACAAAGAAAACCTAATTAAGTTTGTAAGGGTTGCTAAAAAGCATGGTGCAACACCAATTCTATTAAGTTCTATTACTAGAAGAAAATATAGTAATTTGATTCTGGAAGACAATACAGTTGGAGATTATCCAAAAAGATTGATAGAGTTCGCACAAGAACATAAAATACAATATATCGATGCCTATAAAATAACCCATAAAATTATTAAAGAATCTGGATTTGAATACTCAAAAAAATTCTTTCTTCATTTGAAACCCAATGAGTCTAAAAACTATCCTGAAGGAGTCCTTGATGACACACATTTAAGTCCCTTTGGAGCAAGGATGATTGCTTCTTTGATTGCAGTTGAACTCAAGAAAATCATTTAAAAAATACAGTCAATAATGGCTGTATTTTTTCATCTATTTTGGATGTTTTTTATTGTTATTTATTGAATAATCTCCAGTTCATCAATCACTTCATTCAGTGGATCATCAATCATAACATCTTTTATCTTAAATTGCTTCGTTGGGCCATGATACGGTGTATCAACTAGGCCTCTCTTGTTGATGTGGAGTGCTTGAACAGGGCAATGATTAACACAACGATAACAAAGTATGCATCTATTTCTTACTCGTAGTGTTCCATCTTTAATAACGAAGTTTTTTGTGGGACATAATTCAACACATTTATTGCATAAAGTACAGTTTTTTTCTAAGAGAATTGCGTGATTCATGAATCTTCTTTCCATAAGATGATATGGAATTCTTTGAGTCAATCCAAGTAGTAAGGAAATAGGATTTGAGCCCGTTAATTGTTTCTTTTCCAACAAAATATTCTTGACAAATCTTTTGACTTTCTTAATGTTTTTCGATTCAATCTTTTCGTAATTAATTAATCTACTTGATTTAAATATTTTATAATCAGTGATATTATTTGGCATATTAAAGTGCTCTTGTTCTAAAATACGATAGCCCTTTTTTCGAAGTAGTCTCGCACCATACGCTGCACCATCACCTGAAAACATCATTTGAGTGCAAAAAACAAAGCCTCTTTTATCCCTTCTAAATCTCAATCTGTTCATCCATTTTCTTACAATGTATGGGATTGATGATCCATAAATAGGGTAGCCCAAACCAATCACGTCATAATGATCGATTAGGTGGTTAGATTCCTTCAAGGCCTCAATTGCATACAAATCACAAATAATTCTTTTTTCTCTCATTTCTCCTTGAATGAGTTGGCTGATGTAGTATGTATTTCCTGTGCCTGAAAACTGAAAGATAGCAACTTTGAGCATATTAACACCTCATCACTATTCAACCTTATTTTATCACTAATCATTTGAAATGTTATTCTATAAAAAAAAGTGCACTCATGTGCACTATATGATTTTTAGGGTTTAAGTGGTTGCTGTGACTCTTAATTCTGATCTCATATACTGAGCAACAATCACTAAATTCCAATATGGCATTTCCTCTGGAAGTTCAGCACTCCAACTCATAAACAAATATCCACTCTTGCTTTCTACCTCTGGGAGGATAAAGTTTGAAAGGTCAGCTCCTGCTGCCACATATTCTCTATAAATGATTTTTCCATCGTGATCCTCGAAAATAATCTCATAAATTTCAATATGAGTTGCATATGCCTTTGAAACCTCTAAGGTATATAGACTTGCTGCTAATAAAACTGTAAGAATAATTATTAAATATTTCATTAGTCTACCTCCCTTTCCCATAAAATATTGAGTGTAGTCTAGTTGAATATCTCCATTATACTTATTAAATCTTACTTAAAAATAATGGATTTCTTAATTATTTCTTAATTCGAAGCTTTATTCAAAATAGTTGTCAAATGTGATTTGAATTTATTAATTTGGAACTCTGATTCCACTTCTATGATCTTATCAAGTTCTTCAATTTCAATTTTCACCTGTTTAATATCCATTTTTGTTGAAGCCAATAACTGATTCATCTTATGCAAAAACATATCTTCTATGGTGATACAGTGAAAGCCATGTTGATCAATTTGACAGATTGCGAGCGTCCTTAAATATGATTTTCCATGTGTAGTCTTAAAACGCATCATTGTATTGAAGGGACCAGTTATCTTTTGATTCGAGAAATAATCGAGCTTTCTTTGATCATATTTGTGAACAAACTCCTTTAAATCATCCTCGGATAAAATCATACTATCGAGTGATAATTCCATCAATTGCTTCATTCTTTTTGAAAAAAAGATGGTCATTTGCTTTTTTGATTTCTCATACTTCATGTAAAATGCCCAAGGTATAGTTAATGCATCCATAGAAAAACCCCCTTATATCTACCAGGGTATTTTACCAAATGAATCTATCAAATATGTTTCCTATTTCTTAAGAATTTATTAAGAAAAAAGGACACTGCTGTGTCCTCAGACTGTTGATAAAAGCTAGTTTTGAAACTTCAGTACATAACTGAAATTCAGAATCGGCTTTTTATTTTTGATTT
>JAUSOA010000086.1 GCA_030656435.1 Acholeplasmataceae bacterium
CAATATTTACACTTGTAATTGGAATTACGTTGATTGTTTTGGGAATACTTTTTGTATTCATTATGCCTGATATTGGTGAAACGATTAAGAACTCTGCAATTGGGATTATGATTCTATTATTAGTCACTCTTATGCTATATCCTGAATTAAAGAAACCAAAATCTAAACTCGTATTCACATTAATGGTGGTAGAGCTGGCGATTACATTGCTCGTTAGTATTATGTTTATGGCTAATGTTGGTGGTGCACCTTCCCTATGGTTTGGACTTGTCATTTATACCCATGGTGTCATACAAATCATTGGTGGTTATTTTAGTCAAAAGAGCCAAAATATCTTGTGGTTTATACTTTACATCCTCTTCATTACTGTCGGGGTTTATGTATTTGCAGCAAATCTAATCACAAATGATATGCTACTTAATTTACTTTTAGTTATGTTTGTTTTACCAGGAGTTATCTTCTTAGTAATTGGACTTCTAGGACTCAAAAATAAGCCAAAAAAGGTAGTAGCAGAACCAGCAGAATAGATTTATTATTCAAATGAATATTCTATTGCGAATCAAGCGATAAAATAAAAAAAGATGCGATTTTTATTGCATCTTTTTTTGTGTCTTTTTGTGTGATTTTAACTAGATATCTGCATTATAAATCTTTTTAAACTCATTTTTCATGCGGACAGGAATCAACAGGATGGCTGTTATAGAGACAACAGCAGATATTAGCATAATAAGGCGATAATCGTACGTTGTGTACTCAGCGATAAATCCTATAATTAAAGCTCCTATGATTGCTCCAATGTTCCATAAAAGACCTTGAGATGAGTTGACTCTTCCTCGCATGTGCCCAGGGATGTAAACCTGTGTTGCAGTCATTCGAATATTGAATGAAGTTACTGACAAAAGTCCAACGACGAAGCTAGCTACTATCATTAAAAAGTAAGGCATATAAAGCATGGTTGCACTTAAAGCTTCAACTGAGAAATAAACAGTAATTGCAATCATATATCTCTTGTGTGGAGGATACTTAAATATGTAATGAATAAAGCCACCAACGATTCTTCCAATTGATCCAGCAGTAATTAGAAATGAAAAGTCTTGAAGAGTAAATATCTCACTATTGATAAAATATGGCATTCTGAGTAAGTCGTGAGACATATAAACAAATGAGAACGCAGCAAACAATATTCCGATCCCAAATATCCCTTTTTCTACCTTGTAATATCTAAATCCTTCTTTTAAGTCTTCAAAAAATTGAAGGCCTTTCATTTTCTTTTGATTGAGCACTTCTTCTAGTTTAATGGTTGTTTCCATGATGGCGGCTACTAAAAATGTCAATGCATTAAACGCCATGAGCATTGCTACTCCAAACTCAAAGTTTTCAATCATGAATGCTGCAATTGGTGCCATGATGGCTGCAGAGATTGGCCAGATTAAACTTGATAGAGAATAAGCCTTAGAGTGTTGTCCCTTTTCGATAACTTCAGGAAACATACTCATAAATGATATTTGATAAATTGTATCCATAATACCAAATGTCATCGCAACCAATGTGAATACCAAGACACTAAAGAAACCGGTAAATAAAATGAGTGCCATACCTATAAAGAATACGGTAGAAAGAAAATCTAGTGAATAAATGATTTTTTTTCTTGAATGTCTATCTACAAAAGGTCCTGCTAAAAATCCAGTAAGAACTCTAGGAACGATGTTTGCTACCGTAAATAAAGCTAGTGTCAAAGGGGATCTAGTTTCTTGATAAATAAGTATACCAAAAGCCACTCCAGCACCTGTACTTCCCAAAGCTGAAATGAAAGATCCTAATGTTAATATTGTAAAGTTTCTTGTCCATAATTTTATCATTTTGTATTCACCTTAAAATAGTATAACATAATTTATTTACAAAAAAAGCAGTTCCAGATGAACTGCATCATTTTCAATCTAAAATGCTTTTTATTTTAATCGCATACCGAATTCTAATCGAACTTCTTTTTCTTCAATATCGTTATTGGTATAACTCATTGTATCCATACCTACGAAGTGAAGTCCTTGACTCATATAAAATCCAATTGCTCCTTCATTACATGATTGAACCTCTAGCACAATTGCTCTTGCATCTTCCTTTTTAGCAAGCTCAACCATATATTTAAAAAGTTCTTTTCCATAGCCTTCCTTGCGATATCTTTTATCGACAATAAAATTCCAAATTCGATATCTTTTGTTCCAGGATTCCAGTGAACCTTCAATGACGCCAATCATTTTCTTCTTTTCGAATATGGCGAATGCACGAGGATTTTCGATGTACTCAGCAAATAGATGATCTGTAAATTTTTTTTCTGTTTTTCTCATCTTTTTCTTTTTGATGGAAATGACAATATTCTTCTTCTTTTTAATAATGACTGCATAGTGAAAACGAGTCGTATATTCATACTCCAATTCATAGCCTTTATATTCGTTTTTATTTAGTTCAACAATTTTCATTAAAGACACATCCTCGTTTTTCTAAGCCATTTTTATTATAGTGATAATCTATTCAAAGCTGAAAGTAAATAAATTATATGAAATGATATCAAAAAAATATAAATCTAGCCTACAAGTTTGAGTTTTTGATAACACTCAAGATAAAATCATGTATACCATTTAGACCTTTTTTATTTTGCTTGAAAACACCAGAATGCTCGACGACCATTTCAAATTTTTCGGAAACTTCATCTCGAAGGAAAATTTGGTTAATTTCAATACTTCCTCTACTTTGAATTTCTTCAATCCATTTTTTATGTTTTTCAAGTTCTAATGGAAGGTTTGTTTTATTTTTCAAATGGTGCTCTATAAGTTCGAGTTCATCTTTTAGTCTACCAGGCAAAATAGCGAGTCCCATCGCCTCAATTAAGCCTATATTTTCTTTTTTAATATGGTGAACCTCTTGGTGTGGGTGAAAGATTCCATCTGGATGTTCTTTAGATGTCCGATTGTTTCTTAAAATAATATCCATCTCATAGATACCATCAAGTTTTCTTAGAATCGGGGTAATTGTTTGATGAGGGACACCATTGGTTTCTGCAATGATATCGAGTTCTTCATTTTGATAGCTCTTCCAACAATCTAGAAACTGACTAGCTAAGTGTTGCATCGCGAACCGATCCTCAGATTTCAGTCTAATGGTTGAGAGGGGCCAATAAAGATGACTCACATGAACGTTTTTTACCTTGCCAAAATCCCTAATGTCCTTAGCAAACTCGATTGGAAAATGGTGCTTTCCACCCTGAAAATGGTCATGGTTTAGAATTGAACCACCTACAATTGGAAGATCAGCATTTGAACCTATAAAATAGGTTGGGAATAGATCCACAAAATCAAAAAGATAGGTGAATGTTTCATGAGCTATTTTCATTGGTCGATGCTCATCGTGGAGAATAATTGAATGCTCTGGATAATAAAGATAGGGAGAATATTGGAAATGCCATAATTCGTTTCCTAAGGTAATAGGAACAATACGTAAGTTCATTCTCGCATTGTAGTAGTTTTGTTCGTTTTCTTTACAAATTACACAAAGTGGCTTCCCTGTTTCTTGGATGATTGGCTTATTTCTAAGTAGTGCAATCTCTCGGGGATCCTTTTCAGGCTTCGACAAATTGATTGTCAACTCTAGATTACCGTATTGGCCTTTATAAATCCACTTGATATTTTTTTCTAGTCTTCTCGATTTAATATAGTTGACATCTTTTGAAAGCTTATAAAGATAATTAGTTGCCTTTGTTGGATTTTCTAAATAAAGTAATTTAAATTTTTCCTTAACCTCTTTTGGTGATGGCATCACACAGTCAAAAAGCTTTGCCTCAAAAGCATCACGTTCATCTATAGAAAATCCTTGAATTAGATTTTTCTTTTCTGCTTGGTCTATAATGCGACTCATAACAATCTCGATATCTTCACTGTTTATAGTTTCTACATAAGTAAAAGAATCTATATTCATCATTTTAGATAGTGATTCAATGCTATTCTCGATGTCTTTTTTACTGATTAAATCACAGGATAATGCATAATCAATAAGCTGAATAAGATCTTTTTCCATAGGTTTTTAATGATTCGGTTGAATCATTTTTCCTTTCGATAAAATTGAAATACAATACTTTCTTGATAGGGGATATTCTTTTTTAAAATTGAAGAATGTAGTTCCGGATGATGAATTCCATCGGGTTCAAATAAACACTCAAATGTAATCCCTCGATAAGCTCCATCATCTTCGATTCCGATTAATTTCTTTTTTGAAGGATATTGGTGGGTATAAATGACGACACTAGGGTATGTAGAATAAACATCGAGTCCAATTTCTGAATTCTTATGCTCTAGTTTCGCAACTATATTTGATCCATCTGTAATCAAAAATGTGTGATCAATACCTTTTTGGAGTGTATTTTTTAGTGCATTGCTTAACTCTAGCGGAGCTTTTGAAACTCTAAAATCAAATAGTGTGTTTTCAACATTTTGGACTGCTTTAAAGCGAAAATCGCCATCTACCTCGATATATTGATTTGAGTTGATTGTTAGTTGATGTGTTTCAATAGATTCAAATTGAGGTGATAAATTGAAATATGTGTGATTGGTAATGTTTAGTATTGTATCTTGATCGGATGTAGCATAATAATCGATAACAACTTGATCTTCATTGTTGAGTTCATAGGAAACGTATAGTCCCACATTTCCAGGAAAACCTTCTTCTCCATCAGAACTTTCATAGAAAAAAGTGATTTTTGCTGCATCATCTGTGATATCTTGATTTACCAAATTAAAATTTTGAAAGGAAAATCCATTAGGACCACCATGTAGCATACTTGATTCTTCAGCAATTAAGTTAACTTGATACTCTTCATCAAATATTTGATAACTCGGACCGAACAATCTTCCACTGACTCTTCCAACAGTTTTTCCGTAGTAGGATGGTGATGTCAAAAACTCCTCAATATTTTCATTTGTCAAATTGAGTAGTTGGACTGTATCATCTGAGTGACGATGAATAATTTGATAAATCGATGCTCCATAGGAACACAAAACAAGCTTATAACCATTATTATTCTCTAAAGTCACAAAGAGAATATCACCGAATTTTGATTGATAAGATACCTTGCTAATCAACATAAATATCTACCCCATCAACGAAAGTCACATCATGAAAAGAAGCTTTTATTCCTGTTTGCGAAAAGTAATCATCCCCTACTCGTTGATGAAAACTCTCTACAGCAGTTTTTGGAACGAGTGCGATTGCACAGCCGCCAAATCCTGCACCAGTAACTCTTGCACCAATTGCTCCGTATTTTCTTGCAGAATCAACAAGTGTATCTAACTCAAGCCCTGTGACCTCATAATCATTTTTAAGTGATTCGTGAGATTGGTTTAATAAGTTAGCAAATGTAATAGGATCATGATTTTCCATTGCAGTTTTGGATTGAATTGTCCGCATTTGCTCAGTTACAGCATGCTTTGCTCGATTGTATATTTTGATATCTGAAAAATATTTCTTTAGTTTTCTCAATTCACCTTCGTTTAATTCACAAAGATAATTTATATTTTTGTGTTCTTTGATAATATCTAATGCTAGTTTGCACTCTCTTCTTCGCTCATTGTACTTTGAGTCTGTAGTCTTTCTAGGATAATTTGTATTCATAATAACCCATTCGAACCCTGAAAAACTTGCAGGAACAGGAGTCGTTTCCAAAGTAGCTGTATTCATTAATAATGCTCTACCCTTTACACCCTTAGCAATTACAAGTTGATCCATAATTCCACAATGCATACCCATATATTGATTTTCCACATGTTGTGAAAGTAGTGCTAAGTACTCTCTAGATAGATTTAAATTAAACATTTCATTACATATCCAAGCGGTTAAAAGCTCTAATGATGCACTTGAAGAAAGTCCAGAAGCTGTCGGTAATGTTCCATAAACGAGAAGATCAAACCCATGAGTAATTGGAAAATTCCTTAAAATCAACTCACTGATAATTCCTTTAGCGTAGTTTGCCCAGCGATGCTTTTCTTCATACAATAGGTGATTTTTATCGACGGTAATTATTCCATCATCTTGGAAATTGAGCGAATAAAATTTGAAAATCATGTCCGCTCTAGCTTCAACAATACCATATGTTCCCAAATCAATTGCAGCAGGAAAAACTAGACCCCCATTGTAGTCAATATGCTCACCGATTAAGTTGACACGACCAGGAGAAAAATATATTTGTGAATGTGTTGGTGAATATTCAAAGATTTTAATGAATTTCTCTTTCAATTTATGCTTCAATTGCTTTACCTAGCCTTTTGTAGTCTACTGAATTTATTATATCAAATACCTTTTAATAACTCAATATTTAGAACACTTGTGTTCTATAAGTACTAAGTTGAATATATTGAATGAAATTGAGAAATTCAACTCAATATAATGATAAAATGTAGTTAGTGAGGTGAAGAATTGATGAAAAAAGTGTTAATCACAGGATTTGAACCCTTTGGAGGAGAAGTTATCAATCCTTCATATGAAGCAATTAAAAATATCAATCGAGGAAATCTCGACTGCGAACTTTTCATACTTGAAGTTCCCACAGAGTTTTACGTATGCTCAAGAATAGTCATTGAAAGTATAAAAAAAATTAACCCAGATATCGTCATTTTAGTAGGTCAAGCTGGTGGTAGAAAAGAGATATCAGTTGAAAGAGTTGCTATTAATTTAGATGATACAAATATACCTGATAATCGCGGAATAAAGCCAATAGACAATCCAATATCACTCTTTGGAGAAAGTGCATATTTCTCAACATTACCTATTAAAAGGATAGTTGATGAACTCAAAAAAAATTATATACCAGCAGGTATTTCAAACAGCGCTGGAACCTATGTCTGTAATCACTTAATGTATTGTGTACTCCATGAACTCAAAGATAAAGAATTTGATCATATCCAAGCAGGATTTATTCATGTCCCTTATGTTTTAGAGCAAACTAAGAATAAGCAAAATATTTTTTCTCTTGATTTAAATGTAATATCAAATGCTTTAGAAATCATCATTCAAACAACCTTACTTTGAAAATTTTTTAGACAACCCATTCATGTTATTTTTAACATAATCGCTAGAGTTGTCTTTTTTATTTGCCATTTATATGATTTAGGTATATTTTAAGGGTGTAAGGTGGTGAAACTTATGTCAAAGCTATTTATTATAACTGGAGCGAACGGGCATCTGGGAAACACAATAATTAGAATCTTAAAAAATCAAAATCACGAAGTACGTGCACTTATCTTACCTACAGATTCTAAGAAAATGCTTGAATCTTTAAATGTAAAGGTCTATTATGGTGACATTAGAAAGCCAGCTACTTTAGAGCCTCTTTTCGATTTAAGTGATACAAACTATTTGATGTCTGATGTCAATGTAATTCATGCTGCAGGCATAGTTTCTATCTCTGCAAAAAAACATCCAATCTTGGAGGCTGTTAACGTTTTAGGAACAAAGAACATATGTGATATATCACTTAAGTATCATGTTTCAAGAATGATTTATGTAAGCTCTGTCCATGCAATTCCAGAACTACAAAACAGTGAGACGATTAAAGAGATTGATTTTTTTGATCCAAACCTAGTTGTTGGAGCCTATGCAAAATCTAAATCAATGGCATCTCAATACGTTATTGATATGATGAAAAAAGGTTTAAATGCAATAATCGTTCATCCATCTGGAATTATCGGTCCCAATGACTACGGTCACGGACATATGACAATGATGATCGAGGATTATCTTAATGGATTTCTAACATCAAGAATCAATGGAGCCTATGACTTTGTCGATGTAAGAGATGTTGCGAGTGGAATCATTCAAACTGTCACTTCAGGAAAAGTAGGTAGTTGCTACATTCTATCAGGACATCGAATTGATTTAGAGGTACTCTTTGAACAGTTAAGATCTTTAAGCGGTCGAAAGAGAAAAATACACGTGCTACCGATGTGGTTTGCAAAATTGACAGCACCACTTGCTGAAATATTTTACAAACTTAGAAAATTACCTCCAATTTATACTTCATATTCCCTATACACTCTCGAAAGTAATTCCTTCTTCTCCTATGAAAAAGCTCGAGTTGATTTGAATTACCATCCAAGATCGCTTGATGAAACACTCTATGACACTGTGAAATGGTTGGTTAACCAAAATAGAGTAAGAAGATATCGGATCTTAAAGTTTATCAATCAACTAAAACCTATGATAAAGAATAAAGGAAACCAGTAAACTCGGTTTCCTTTTTGTTTATACCATTTTTTTGATGTCAAATCTTTCAAACTCCGATAAATCAGTAATTAACCAATAAGCTTTACCATCTGTTGTGCGACTCATAAATTGATAATCAATTAAATATCTTCTAATCATGACATAATCTTCAAAGATAGGCTTTAAGATGTCATTGATCTCTTTTTCGGAATACTGCTTATCCTTTTCAAAATAGTGGATAATCATGCATAGGATGATATATTTCTTTTTTTCCTTCGCAGGTATCATCCTAAAGACTAACGGGTCTCTAGAAAGTACAACAGTATCAAGAATTGCTTTTATATCCTCATGTGTTATATCAAACATTATCTATCACCTTCCCATGAAAATTTTATCATAGAAATTAAAAAAAAGTCAGCGTTTGCCGACTTATAATTGGTCATACCATAGTTTTGCTTGATCAATTTCTTCTTTATTGAGCTGATGACCATGAGATGTCCAATAGACCGTGGTCTTGGCTTTTGCACGATCAAACATTGCATTTAACTCGTCAATCTCATCTTCAGGAGTCATCTGATCATTTGTCCCTGCTCCTATAAAGATAGAGACTAAAGATAAATCTGTTTTTCCCAAATTACGTATAGGTACCATTGGATGAAATAACATCGCTGCATGAAATGGATTATCGTAATGAAGTAATATGCTTGAAGCAATATTCGCTCCATTTGAATATCCAATAACAATCACTTTTAAACGATCAAAACCATATTGCTTCGATGCTTCATCTATGAATAGATATAAATTTTCAGTTTCTTCAACAAGGCTATCCATATCAAAAACACCCATAGCAAGTCTCTTAAAAAAGCGTGGCATCCCATATTCTAACACATTTCCTCTTATGCTTAATACATTCGCATTCAAATCGATATGCTTTGCTAATGGTAAAAGATCAAACTCATTTCCACCTGTGCCATGTAGTAATAAAAACGTTATATCACTGATTCCAGCTTGATAAATATGCTTCATTTTTTAACTCCATTCATTTCCATAGCATGATAACCAATCTTCTTTAAGCTCTCGATAAGTTCATTTAATTCCTCAGGTGAAAGACACTGATATATGTTACCTAAAGTCTTTACATGATTCGGGAAAATACCCTTGAAAAAATGGTGTCCTTCCATTGTTAAATCAATCATTGTAATTCTTTTATCTATGTCATCTTGAGTTCTTGAAATCATGTTTTTTTGCTCTAGTTTATCGATGACATATGTCATGCTCGAATTGGCCATTAACATGCGATTGGCTATCGATTGAATTGGTTGTTTTCCCCTGTTATAAAGAAGCTCTAAAACACCGAATTCTGAGGTGTTAAGTTGATAGGAAGAAATGTCATTTTTTATAACTGTTTCTACGTTTTGCATCGCACGAAATAATACGGTTGTTAACTTTAAATATTCCTTGTCGTGACTCATGTATTCACCTACCTAGTCTATATACTCTTTATTATACACTTTATCACTACGTTTAGTTTCTATATGCCTAACTAGTTTCTCTATTTTTTCACGCATTCCTCTAAATTTCGGAGGTAATGCGAGTGTTTCACCTAATGTTTCATAATCTTCTTCATCATCAATAAACCCAGGACCTTCAGTTGCAAATTCAAAGAGCATTCCTGGATAGAGTCTAGTATATAGAGATTTGAAGTAAAAACGGTCTACATGGCCTGAATGAGGCGCACCAATCTTATTTAAAACACTAATCCAATCGTCTAAATCTGTTTTTTCATCCACTCTGAATGCAACATGATGTATTCCACCATAACCTTGTCTTGCGACTGCTAAATCAGGTCTATACTCAACAATAACTGCTGCTCCATTGCCACCTAATCCAGTTTCATACAATATATAACTATTTTCCTTTGAGATTTGATCAAAAAATAGTTGATTAGTAAGTACACTATTCATCAATTCAAGATTATTGACTCTAAAGAATATTGGTCCTAATCCAGTAATACCAAACTCGTTAGGAACTGGTCCCTTTTGCCATGGTATTCCCGAATCAATTCCTTTGATGCTTTCATCTGAAAAAAGAACATATTCGGCATCGTCAAAATCACGAAACTCGAGAGTTTTTCTTCCAAACATTTCCTTGATTTCAAAATGAGTAACCTCATATTTTTCAAACCGTTTTTTCCAATAATCTATGGCCTGATTTGTGGGTACTCGAAATGAGGTCTTAGCTATTTCATTCGTACCTTTAATCGCTTGGGATGCTCCATTGAAATCAAAGAAAGTCATATCGGTTCCAGCACTTCCTATATCATCAGCAAAAAAGAGATGATAAGTGTTTATATCGTCTTGATTGATTGTTTTTTTAACCAATCTTAGACCAAGAATATTTGTAAAAAAATCATATATCTTTTCTGCACTACTCGTGATTGCAGTCACATGGTGAATTCCATTTAATTTTTTCATATGATACCTCCGTACAGAATCATTTTACAAGATGACACTTTGAAGTGCAAGCAATATGTTTCGAATTCGAAGTATTATCTATTTTTTATTATTTAATCGTTTTTATTATGGGTCTGTTTGATGTATAATAAACTGTAGACATCACAAGACATCGTGTGTCT
>JAUSOA010000176.1 GCA_030656435.1 Acholeplasmataceae bacterium
ATCCAACATTTACGAATGTATTTGCACATTATGTAGGTCAACAGGCAGGTGCAGCAGTACAGCTCGATTCAGCCTATGTACTCGCTAACTTAACAGGTTTAGATCAAGCATGGTGGACAACGAATTTAAGTGGTATCGGAGGAAGTGGAGACTGGGAATTTGATGTAGTCTCTAAATTCTATCAATTATTATAGTTATTATTAACTAAACTTTAAAAGAGTTGCGAGTTTGTTTCGCAACTCTTTTTTTTATTTCTTTTTCGTGTTAAAATAGCCACAAGGGGAAAAGGTACTTATGAAATTTTTACTATTATATAATCCAGTAAGTGGGAGATCGAATTTCAAAATTCATCTTCAAGAAATTAAAGAATTATTCGCTAAAACGAGTCACAGTCTTGAGATCTATGAATCAAAAGCAGCGCACGATTTAGACCATGTTGCATTAGAGGAATCCTCAAACTATGACGTTTTTTTAGTTGCAGGTGGTGATGGGACACTCAATGAAGTCCTTAATGGTGTCATGAGAGCAAGTAAGAAGCCATCCCTTGCTGTTTTACCAAGTGGTACAGCAAACGATACTGCAGCGATTCTAGGCATTAATAAGAGCATTAAAAGATCGCTCGACATCTATTTTAATGAAACTCCAGTGATGATGGATGTGAATCAAATCAATGAACAATATTTCTTATATACTGCTGCATCTGGTCTTATGACTAGAGTTTCCTATGATGTTTCTAGAAGACATATCAAGAAGTATGGATATATAGCTTACATGATAGCCGCAGTTAAAGATTTATCCAATGATTATCGATATCCTTTGCGTGTTAAATATGGAGATAACCAAACTGTATCAATTGAATGCGCGATGGTTTTAGGCTTGTCATCAAATAGAGTTGGTGGGATGAGATTGAATAATTTCTCGCACTCCAAATTAAACGATGGGTTATTCGAACTCAGATTCTTTAAGAGAGTCAAATCATTTTGGAGATTTAGATTATTATCATCGTTTATTCGTGGTGGGAAGAAGTTAAGAGAAGATCTACAAATTGCATCAAGCCGATTTGAAATAGAAACAAGCTCTAATGTGGATTGGAATGCCGATGGAGAGTTTTCTTGCAAGGGTAGCGTAGTGATACAAACACATAAAGAAGCTATTTCTGTCTATGCCAGCCGTAAGGTTAAGAAGAAGTGTTTCTAAATCAATGATTGAGTAAAAATGAGTTGAACAAAGTACATATCGTTATATTTGTTAGTATTGATGTATATTTTTTTTCTTTGTGATAGAATAAATATAATTAAGGGGGCGAGTTTATGAAATTTTTTAGAAAATATGCACATACTATTCTTTTTCTCGTTGGATTAATCTATATGTTTTTTATTGTCATCAACTCCGTTATAGAGCATATTATATTGAGATGGGGAGCGCAAAATCTGCTTTTTTCAACCAGTTATCACTTGTTTAGCTATATGACATTTACATGGTATCAGTCTCTCAATATATTTTGGATTATGATTTATGTATTGTTAATCATCGTCACTTTTCCAAGGAATATGGCATCTAATAAAACCGATGAAATTATTCCACTAACCATTGGATTTCTTATTGGTTGCTATTTGACACCCATAGTAAGTATTATTACTGGTCGAGTGACATTTCGATTAATCAGCTATATTGAACATATTAGCATTATTGCACTACTCCTACTTCTGATCTTCTATGCTCGAAAATCTTTTTCATTCACAAAGAAAGAGTCCAATAGGATGAAGTTTGTTTTTCTAGGTATCGCTTCACTTACTTTTTTATACCGTTTTATTTCTTGGAATCTTATTGGAGGACATTCATCAATCTATGGATACTCTCTTTTGGGAGGTTTATTGATTTCTGGAATACTCATCTTTGTTATTCTAAATAAGGAGACCATAGAAGTAAATCAATCAAAGGATGCTTTATTGTATGGCTCTTTTAAGTTGGTTATTATTGCGTCAATTGTATATTTCCTTAAATTCGCAACAAATTATTGGTTACCTGGACTTGGTGGATTGAATTTAATTTTTGTGCCAATTGAGATATCAATGAGAACATTGTTTATTCACATGCTGGCGTTGTGTTTTTATAGTTGGATTATTTTTAGAAGTATCTTTAATGTTTACAATATCAGAAAAGCTTATTATGCAATTTCTATAGCATTACCAGTCATGTGGATTATTTTTGGCCTTCTTTCTATTCATATTTATCCAGGATATTTTATCTTTTCAATTCCTGTTTATTCTATGATTATTTTCGGGTTCGTATTGCTATATAAAGATATTAGCTTCTTAATCAATGAAAGAAGATGGAATTTGCAACTTAAGCAAACCATTGAATTGACTCAGTACAATTAATATAAAGATTTATACGAGAAAATTTCAACAAGAAAACATGAAAGACTGAAACCGAAAAGAGTTTTAGTCTTTTTTTCTCGTTATCAACCATAAAAGCATCTATTAAGTGAAATAACACACAATCCGTAACAACTAGTCAATCCTTCTTATTATGGTAAGGTTAAGATAGACATTGCGTAAACATCAATATTTACGATTGATCACTTAAGGAGACCATATGAAAATTTTAAAGAGAAATAAAGTATTTAAAGTATTAACCATCATCTTATCACTAGGACTAATGTTTACAATCATGGGATGCACAAATGCAGAAGACACAAATAATGACCCAATAACAGGGACTGGCATGAGTTTTGAACTGCCAGAACTAGGATACGCATACGATTCACTCGAACCATTTATCGATGCAGAAACAATGGAGATACATTATAGTAAGCATTTCGAGGGTTATAAAAATAATTTAAATATCGCGTTAGCCAAGCATCCAGAGTTCAATAAACCATTGGAAGCTATGTTAGCTGATTTATCATTAGTACCTAAAGATATTCGAACAGCAGTTCAAAATCATGGTGGAGGGTATTTCAATCATGCATTATACTTTAGTATCTTAAAGATTAATGATGGTCAAACACCTAATGGTGAATTAGGAGCGGCAATTAGCATATACTTCGGATCATTTGAAGAGTTTAAGGAAGCATTCTCAACTGCAGCAGCTTCTCATTTTGGTAGTGGTTGGGTATGGTTAATCGTAACCGATAATGGATTAAAAATAGTTTCAACAGCAAACCAGGACACACCACTTGATCAAGGGATACCAATTCTTAATATTGATATTTGGGAGCATGCCTATTACTTAAATTATCAAAACCGTCGTGCAGAATATATTACATCGTTCTTTAGTGTTATCAATTGGGACAAAGTTGAAGAACTATATTTAGCAACAAAGTAGTTAGAAAATAATCTAGATAATGCACAAAAAAGAGTTTATGGATTCCATAAACTCTTTTTTAATATTTTTTTTATAACAAGAGGTATAAAATATAACTCTTTTTATTAGTATCTAAAAATCGCTGCAATTCCTGATTCTGTAGGCATTTTATCTTTACTCAAGATAAAGACTTCTCCACTTCTATCTAACGTGAATTGAGCCAAGTCATCCAATATATCATCAAATTCAGGGTCACTTAACTTTTTAATAATCATCTTTTTATGGATAGGATCAATCTTACCAGGAATAATTTTGTTTTCCTCGATAAGAAGTGTTTCAACACGACCATCCACAACCGCAGAAAGAATATCTATGAGTTGATCAGAGCTTTTTTCGTCAGATCTAAACTGATGAAATTGGTTAATTGATTTTTCTACTTTTTTATTAAAAGTATTTTTAGCATAGGAAGTAAGTTGTTTTACCAATTCATCTTTTTCCAGAGTATCAAAAGTTCCAGCGATACCCTTTTCTTCTAGATATTGATTGCTAGAAAGTCCAATAAATAAAGAATGGTGTTCAATAGGAGCTAGAAGAATCAATGGCAATTTAGAAACCTTAGAAATGTTTTCATTAACGATTGAATCTACACGTCTGAAAAATCTTTCTAAATCAATTTCTATTTCATCCTTTTTCCCACCATGTCCGTGGAATGTTGATTTACCCGATGCTCCGCCGTAGGTACCATGAGTTTGGTAGGCATCTGTTAATTCAGTGCCTAAAATTGCATCCTTAGTTGTTTGAATACCTTCACCGAGTTCAGCTCTTTCAACTTGATATGGATTACCATTTAAAATTTGAAATGACTGACCATCTAAATCTAAGATTTGATAGTTTTGCATAAATTGATGATATTGAATTAAAGGTTTAATATGAAAGCTATCTGCAACTACAGCAAGTGTGTGAGTTGGAGCTTTCAAGTGGTAAATAATACATTCATCTAATGTCGCGAATAATGCGATTCCGTCAATTGTATGACTCCAAAATGTACTTTCGTTCTCAATTTTTGAAAACATCTCTAGTAAAGGTTGAATCTCATCCTTTGAATATTTCTCCTTGAGTGAAGACTCAACAGCCTTAATTAAGTTTTTGAATACTAGTGCGTCCCGTTTGTTATCGGGTAAGTGTCTTGATGTTTCTTGATAAATGGAGATCAGCGGTGCCTTCTTGTCTGTAAAAAATGGATTCGGGAATGTATCAACGATTTTATAGTTCATATATAAATCATCCTCTCTTTTTTCAAGTCTGGCATGTGAATAAAAAGCCGACCTTTTTTCGGTCGTCAATAGATTTGTGTATTCAAGACATATGATTGTAGAAAGATTGAATACAGTTGCTATCTATGAAGCGACCATAACATCACTTATTATACCATAACAATCATCATTTGGTCAAAATCACATATCGTTTTGATCATCTGAGTTTAGTTTAGCATGGACTATGTGATTATCCTTGTATATAGTAGCGAATTGATAGTCTTCTTGATAGGTGCAAGTTTTTCTTTTTACTATTTAAATTGACTCTAAATAATATATAGATGCTTGAAGTGACAAGATTTTTCTAAAATTGAAAATTAAGTAAAATTGAAAATAATAGAGGCTAGATATGATAAAATTAGAACAATAAGGAGTTGACTAACTATGTATCCGTTCTTGTTTCCGGAAATATTTGGGTATACAATACCTATGTATGATTTACTCATCATTATTGGAGTCTTTTTAATGCTTATCTATGTTGCCAATCGTTTAGAAAAGAAAGATAACTTTTCAAGACAGCAAACAAATAAAATTTTAGTTTTAATTGCTATAAGTCTAGTGTTTGCACTCTTTTTCTCGTTTATATTGGATGGAATATTTCATTCTATTAAAGAAGGAGAATTAGAGTTTGGTTCAATCAATTTCTTAGGTGGTTTGATTGGTGGATTTGCTTCCTTCCTATTTTTGATGAAGCATTTTTATAAGGATGACAATAAGGATATGAAAAAGATCGGCAACACAGTAATTACTGGTGTAGTACTTGCTCATGCTTTTGGCAGAATTGGATGCTTTTGTG
The DNA here is from genome assembly GCA_030656435.1 of Acholeplasmataceae bacterium. Lineage (GTDB taxonomy): Bacteria > Bacillota_I > Bacilli_A > Acholeplasmatales > Acholeplasmataceae > Peloplasma. The sequence goes on from JAUSOA010000176.1 coordinate 5,419, forward strand.
CAGGATGTTGCTTTGGTATACCTACAGAATCTTATTTAGGTGTAATATTCCCTCATGGACATGCACATACTCTCTATCCAGATGTATCTGTTTACCCAACACAATTATTTGAAGCAATATTCTTATTCATACTTTTCTTTGTATTAATTAAGGTTAAGTCATTTAAGGATAAAGAAGTGCAAATCTATTTAATCAGCTACGGTATATGGAGAATTTTCATTGAATTCATACGTGGTGACAATCGTGGTGTTTTATTACCACTATTTAGAACGCAATATAATATATTTCCAACACCATCACAATTAATGAGTTTGCTTATGATTATGCTAGGCGTATTCCTTGTTTATAGATATCACAAGGATTCAAAACAAATTAACGCATAAAAATTAAAAGATGTTAGTGCCAAGCCTTTTGGTATTAACATTATTTTTTAACGAAAGAGTGCCAATCAACATGAACAATGATCAATCGAAAATCCTTATATTTCAAAAGATTTTAATCGTTTTTTTAATTCTCTTAATGGTTTTTTTTATGTTATTCGACTTTAATCTATTTAATCATCCAAAGGATAACTCAATCATAACTCGTTCTATTCTCAGGTTCCTTGGTGGAACTGCATTTGTTGTTATGTTGATTAGCTTTGGTTATTCATCTATATTAAGCTTTAAAAATGTCAAGAAATCATTACTTATTATGATTCCTGCATTCATCATCTCAATCAACAACTTTCCCATTATCGCATACTTAAGTGGAAGAACTACCCTGACGGAGCCTATTTATCGCGTCTATCTATTTCTTATCGAATGTTTGAGTGTTGGATTCTTTGAAGAGATTTTATTCAGGGGTATTATACTTATGTTTCTAGTGAAGAAACTAGAGCATGTGAAAAATGGTTTATTGATATCTATTGTTCTCTCTTCTTTAATGTTTGGATTCATTCATATACTTAACCTATATAGTGGAGCAAGTGTGAGTAGCACTTTTCTTCAAATTGGGTATTCATTTCTAATTGGGATGATGTGGGCTGTAATGTTTCTTAAAACTGGAAACCTTTGGTTAGTCATGCTGTTGCATGCAACGTTTAATTTCTTTGGTCAAGTGATGTTTTATCTTGGTAGAGTTGATGGAAGATATGATATATATACGATTGGTATTACTGCATTATTTGCTGGAATAGCTGCTGCTTATACTTATGTGATTTACAGACAAATGACTGAAAAACCAATTCATGATTTGAAATCTCTATAGAAGTGATGATTTTTTAAAATGTTTATCTTGCCACATCTTGGGCAGATGAGCATTTTATTTATAGATAGTTTGAAAATTTATGGCAATATATTTTTTCAGTATTGTATAATAAACGTATTATACATGCCATTTCATTGTTACTGGTAAGGACTTCTTTAAAAGCATGATTTCAATAATGAAATGAGAAAAAAAACGATACAGGCAAACGGGGGGGAATATGCATTATAAAAGGCTTTCCATATTAATATTTGGATTGATTGGACTACTGATTGTTAGCATAAGCATATACATTGGCTTCGAATATCTAGTAGGTTTGAATAAATGGTTAGGACTTATCATAGGAGTCCTATTTATGATGCTTGGAGGCATTATCTATCAATATGGTGAAAAGTTTAATCTAGTATACATTTTTTCATTTATATTGAACATGATAGGTGTTGGTTTATCGATTACTGCATATTATATTTTAAAAGCCTATGCATTAAATTTTCATGATTTCTATATTGCTATCGTAGTATCAATGGCTGTTTTATCTGGATTTGGGTTGCTAACATTCATTCCAATTGTAAATAGACATTTGAAAATTTCTATAGCGATCACAATCATTATTGCCTTTATCTCATCTCTTGTTTTATGGCTTTCAGTAGATGAATTTACGGGGCTTTCTTTTTATTTCTTAAATGTAATTTATTTTTTTATGGTAGCGATGATAGGTGCAACAAATTCTCTTAAAGATCTAAATAAAGAAATGGCTCAGGTAAGTTTTGGATCATTCATATTAGTTAGCATCATCGTATTGATTATCTTGAGTGAAGGTGAAGCGTTAAATGGATTAGATGGAATAGGTAGTGGGTCAACTCATAAGAAAGCTAGGAAAAAGTAAAAAGCTGACTAGAACTCAGCAATCTTTTCTCTAATTCATCCTACATTATATTTAACACAGTAGTGAACAATTATTAAGATTATATTAAGACATGCTTTTCTATTCCTCCTCTATGTTAGAATAACATTGAGAACTTATCATGAACCGAGGCGATAGAATGCAAACAATACTTGAACTCTTATTAATCTTTACATGTTTCTTATCGGTGATTCCTGTTATCAATATGTTTCGCAATCGTACAGATAACAAATACACTTGTCTAAAATTTTTAATTTATTCTACATTTTTTTGGACTTTACTTATTGTTCTTGAAAGACTATCAACAAATACTATTCTCATTTATTACTCAGGGATGTTAGGATATCCTCTAAGACTATTATTTGCATCATTAATGTTATGTACTGTTTATCAATATGTAGAGAAGAAGCTTCCTAAATCATTTCAGATTATTCTTTCGCTATTAGTATTAGTTGACTTAACCATAGCATTAACGAACTCACAAACTTTATTATTTTTAAAACTAAGTCATTCACAACTATCCACATTTAATGATTTATACATTTCAAATTTTGGACCACTATTTGTTTATCATTTAATTGTGAGTTATGCGGTTGCTCTAATAGCTATTGCCCTACTATTTATTTTTCTCGCGAAGCAAAAAGGAAATAGACAGTATAAAGAAGTCACAAGAATGATGGCAATTAGCGTTCTTGTAGTATTAGTTTTCAATTCATTACAACTGTTTTTTGTTACCATAAATATCAACTTAACTTATATATCTTTGGTATTTGTCGCATTTATTTTATATGACGTTATCTATAGGAAGGACATGGTATTCAATATACGTGCTTCTGGTAGAAGTGAAATACTAGCAAACATGCGAGAAATGTATGTATTAACTGACTCAAATCGAAGAATTATCGAAGTAAGCTCACTGTTATTGAATAAATATAATTTAAAGGCTGACGAAGTGATGGGGAAAGCATTTGATATTATTGCAGCTAATATTTCAAACAGAGTAACACTATATAGTGAATACAATATGGACGGAGAGTCAAATGTTGAAAAAGATCACTATCATTTAAGAGAAAAAGAGTTTAAGCTCAAGGGTATGAATGAATCAGGTTATATGATTTTGTTGTATGATGAAACACAGGTTTTCAATTTATTAAGAGAATTAAATCGTTTAAGTAATTATGATACGATGACTGGACTTAACAATCGTAATTATATTGAGCATAAATTATATGATATTAAGGATACAAAAAATATCGGTGTTTTCTCTCTAGATCTTAATGGTTTAAAAATAAATTATGACTATTTAGGTCATGAACGTGGCGTTTATTTATTGAAAACACTTTCTGCAAAGATGAAAAAGGTCTTTTTAGACATTCCTAGAAAAGAAATTGCTAGAGTTGGTGGAGATGAATTCCTAGTTATTACCTATGGTGAGAACCTAGAGACACTCAATCAAAAGAAAAGTGAGTTACTACTGGAATGCGATCACTTAGAAATCGAGAAAATGATTAGTGTTTCTATTGGACTTGCATATGATAGCTTAGGTGACAGCAACATCTTCAGCTTAATACAGAGTGCAGATGCACAGATGTATGAAATGAAATCAAATGTCTCAAAGATATATCAAAAAAATATGATTGAGTTTATTAAGTTACAGGACAAATTTATTAGATGAAAAGCATTTTTTTCATTACTCATGAACAACTAAAAATCAGTCGTAAAGATTGGTTTTTATTTTGTAATCAAATGAATCGTCAAAATATATCCTTGAAGAACCCACTTTTTAAAAGAATTTCAATACCTATTCAATCGAAATGTCTATATAATCAATGAATTGTTGAGTCTTTCAATGAAACAGTGATTGCCTATCTAGTAATTTCGTTTTATAATTAGAGTAGAATAAACAGTTGGAGGGGAACATATGATTGGAGAAAGACTCAAGGATTTACGCATTCGTGAAAATCTTACTCAAAAAGAAGTCGCTGATATTATCAATGTCACACCACAAACAATATCTAAATGGGAACTTGGAACAAGTGAACCTGGAATCGATATGTTGATTGCATTATCGGGACTTTACCATGTGAGTGTTGATGAAATATTAAAGGATAGCTTAAAAACACACACACAAAAAATACAAGAGCAGCATCACATTAAAATCGGTTTAATTGTGATGTATGTATTATTGCTAGCGATTGCAATTACCATCAATTTTGTTCCATATCTTACAGCAGATATCAGTGTTTTTGAATTGGGAATGATCGATTCATGGTTAGATATTCAAAGACCACTTATTCCTGTCACGTTAGAACTCAAAAGCTGGTTTTTTCTAGTATTAACCTTTTCACTCCCTTTGATATTAGCTACACTATACCTAGTGGAGAAAAAATGGTTAGGAAGTATTGTTGTTACATTTATTGGATTAACTCTACTCTTGGGACAACAGTTATCAATGCTTGCATCACCTTTATTCATAAGTCCTAATATAGGTATCATTTTGCATCTTGTCTATAATGTGATTTTGATTGCTATTTTGATTTTACTCATAACAATTAAAAATTGGAAGATAAGTCAACATATTGAAGCACATCCAAAAACATGGATTGCTTTTGTTGCTATGGTTATCTTAGTATGCATCATGCCATTTTCATTTATAGGTGGCGGACAATTTTACTATTTCACAATTGTTGAATATGTTTTATTTGTCGTCATGATGTTTATTGCATGCATGATGTTGCTCAAGGATATTAAGAAAATTCAAATTCCATTATTTGCCATATCTTCTTTCTTCATGTTAATTCTTAGTGCATTCGCAGGCATCTATTTTTTCAATACTGGTCTATATTTTGCAAGTATTATCATTTTTTCCTACATGGTTTTCTTGGCATTATCGATGTCTGAGATCAAAGATGTTAAGCTTCCATTAAATCGCGTCTTCTTATATGTAAAATTACTATTTGAAGTGTTGATATTAGGAACTTACTTATATCTTTATATATCAGCAGGAGATTTATTTAGTAATTTACATGGAGGTTATGTAGAAATAATGATTTGGGATCTCCCTCAACCATATATACCAATGATTGGTATGGTTGTCTTTGCAGTCGCAATGATTTTGAGATATATAAAAATTCATAAGGTTGCTAGATATCTATATTTTGTATGGTATATCTCTCATATTTACTACTCCGTATTGATTTATATAAATTACCCAAGTTATGATTATTTTTACACGGATGGCATATTACTTTTTATACCTACCATTGTAGGGGCCATATATTTATTCTTCTGGTTCATTAAAATATTAATTGAAAAAAGACTTTTCAAACTAGAGCAAATTCCAGCGTAAAAAATTTGGTAAGTGTAAAGGAACATGCAATCTAACTTTCAAAGAGTGAAGAGTTGATATATCCGTATAGTGTGCTCAAAAAAAATATACGAATCGGATATTGATTTATGAATAGTTTAAGTATAAAATGTATATATAAAGAGAATTTAAATACGTACGCAACGAGAGTTTTGTCTCTTGCTGCGTTTTTTGTTTAAATTTGACGATTAACTAAGGAGGAGTTTTTTGTGCGAAAATTATTGGTGATTTTGGCTTTTTTCTTCTTCATAATCGCTTTGGTCTCATGTACCGGACAAGGTGACATACCAATCACCTTTATAGAAAACGGAGGAACCGAAGTAGAGGATATGACAATTAGTGCATCCAGCCCAAGTATCAATTTACCTGAACCAACAAGAACAGGATATACTTTTGACGGATGGTATTTGGATGAGGCTCTAACTCAACCCTTTACAATTGCAGCTCTGCTGACAAATACAGCCTTGACTCTTTATGCAAAATGGACTTCCAGTGCGGTGATGTATACCATCACCTTTGAACCCAATGGAGGTAGTGCAGTAACGGCGATCACACAGGAAGCACTGACGACCGTGGTAGCACCAGCTAATCCAACAAGAAGTGGCTATAGTTTTCTTGGATGGTATAGTGACGCAGCATTAGCTACAGCCTATACATTTTCTACCATGCCAGCAGCAAACATCACACTCTATGCGAAATGGGAAGCTGTTGTTAATCTTAAGACAATTACCTTTGAAAGTAATGGAGGTAGTGCTGTTGATCCAATCACTTTAAATGTTGGAACTGCAGTGACTGCACCAACTGCTCCAACTAAACTAGGTAACACATTTGGTGGATGGTATAGTGACGCTGCATTAGCTACAGCTTATACATTCACAACTATGCCAGCAAATAACATTACATTATACGCGAAATGGACAGTGAATAACTATACAATCACCTTTGAATCCAATGGTGGTTCAGTCGTTACAGCTCTCAATCAAGCGTATAATAGCGCAGTAGTAGCACCTACTGCTCCAACTAAACTAGGTAACACATTTGGTGGATGGTACAGTGACGTCGCATTAGCTACAGCTTATACATTCACGACTATGCCAGCAAATAACATTACATTATACGCGAAATGGACAGTGAATAACTATACAATCACCTTTGAATCCAATGGTGGTTCAGTCGTTACAGCTCTCAATCAAGCCTATAATAGCGCAGTTGTAGCACCTACTGCTCCAACTAAACTAGGTAACA
>JAUSOA010000091.1 GCA_030656435.1 Acholeplasmataceae bacterium
AAGAGAAAATGGACAATATATGGTAGTTGAAGAAATATCCACACTTGTGATAGCTGATCGCCCATTACCAGAAAAAATAACTGAAATTACAAAAATCACAGATGAAATGCTTTTAAGAGAAGGAATTACCCAAGAAGAAGCATTTCACCGTTTTTTTAAGATGTATCAAGATGAATATACTTTACTGATCGCCTATAACATTCAGTTTGATCTCGCATTCTTAAATCAGTCATTTAAGAAATATTGGAATCCTTTGTTTCAAATTAAAAATGATATTTTAGATGTGATGGCAATTTATAAGGATCGTTATCCTTTTCCTCATCGATTAGATAATGCAGTATCAACCTATGAAATTGAAATGCCAAATACACACCGCGCTTTAGATGATATTAAAGCAACCCTTGAAGTTTTAAAGAAAATGAGCCTTCAAAAGGACAATATTGAAAAATATGTCAATGTGATTGGCTACAACGCCAAATATGGTGTTTCTGGCATTAGACTTCCACATGTGAAGTATGTAGCTCAAAAGGGTGGGTTTCGAGAAATCGAAAATAGCTAAAAAAAAAGACACACCGTGTCCTTATTTTTTAGAGGGTATTAACTAGATTTGCAAGTTGAGATTTATGTCTAGCTACGAAATTCTTATGAAAAATTCCCTTTGCAAGACCTTTATCTAATTTCTTATGTGCAAAAGACAATGATTCTAAAGCTTTTTCTTTTTCTTTTGCTACGACAGCACGTTCTACAGCTTTAACAGAAGTTTTTACGGATGACTTAAAAGAAGCGTTTTGTAAACGACGTTTTTCATTGGTTTTATTTCTCTTGATTTGTTGTTTGATATTAGCCACAATTTCACCTCCCATATGCGCATAACCATTGTATCAAAAGGTTATTAAAATTGCAACAGTTAACATAGATTTATGGTAAAATATAATTATATTATTGAAGGAAGTATCTAAATGACTACAGCAAATAAACTTACATTGTTAAGAGTAATAATGATTCCCATCATGATTGTGTTCATCTATATGAAATCAATGGAAAGCCCACTTGGCTTTTTTAACGATATCATGCTAAATCAATTGATTTTCGCAATTTTATTCGTGATTGCCTCATTTACTGATTTATTAGATGGATATGTAGCCAGAAAGTATAATCAAATTACGACCTTTGGTAAATTTTTAGATCCAATAGCCGATAAGGTTTTGGTGATGGTTGCTTTTCTATTTCTAATGGTTGTCACACCAGATCGTGTTCCTTTATGGGCAGTGATGATTGTTATTGTTAGAGAGTTTGCAGTTACCGGTGTAAGACTTCTCGCAGTTGAAAAGGGAAAAGTGATTGCAGCTTCACCCTATGGTAAGATTAAGACAGCCTCAACGATGGTTGCATTAATTATTATGCTATTCAATGATTTTGGTCTCCCACAATTAATTGGAGATATTATCTTCTGGATTGCAATCCTATTTACATTGATTAGTGGCTTTGATTACCTAATTAAAAACAAAGAAGTCATATTAGAAAGCATTTAAAGTAAAAAGAGAAAATAACGTCTACTATAAAATGGAGGTGCAGCAGTGGATAAAGATAAAAGAGCACAGGCCTTAGAGGTCGCAATGAAACAAATTGAAAAGCAATATGGTAAGGGAGCGATTATGCGTTTGGGTGATGAAGCCGAACGTAATGTCGAAGCCGCACCAACAGGATCACTAGGTCTTGATATTGCATTAGGTATTGGTGGTTATCCTAAGGGAAGAATCATCGAAATATATGGACCTGAATCCTCAGGTAAGACAACCCTTGCACTTCATGCAATTGCTGAAGTTCAAAAAAGAGGTGGCTATGTCGCGTTCATCGATGCTGAGCATGCACTAGATCCTAAGTATGCAAAGGCCTTAGGTGTCGATGTAGACAATCTTATTTTGTCACAGCCAGATACGGGTGAACAAGCGCTAGAAATCACTGAGGCTTTAATTCGCAGTGGTTCAGTGGAGTGTATTGTTATTGACTCAGTTGCAGCACTTGTGCCAGAGGCTGAAATCAATGGCGAAATGGGCGATTCTCATGTTGGACTTCAAGCAAGATTAATGAGTCAAGCGATGAGAAAGCTATCTGGAGCAATTTCGAAGGCAAATGCAACCGTCATATTCATTAACCAAATTCGTGAAAAAGTCGGTGTCATGTTTGGTAGCCCTGAAACAACCTCAGGCGGACGCGCTTTAAAATTTTATGCGTCTGTACGTTTAGAAATTAGACGCGGTGAACAAATTAAAAATGCAACCGATATTATCGGGAATAAGACAAACATTAAAGTCGTCAAAAATAAGGTTGCTCCACCATTTAAGACTGTCGCTGTCGATATCATTTACGGACAGGGTATTTCGCAGGTTGGTGAGCTTGTCGATTTAGGATCAGAGCTTGATATCATTCAAAAGAGTGGTGCATGGTTTGCCTATAATGGTGAAAAGATTGGTCAAGGTAGAGAAAATGCGAAGGCATATTTAACAGACCATCCAGAGATATACAAGAAAATATATGATCAAATCTTGAATCACTATAAAATTACTTACAAAAAATAATATAAACTGGGACTGTAACGAAATAGATGAGTTTCAGCCCTGATAACAAAAAAGCCACTCTGGAAAACCAGGGTGGTTTTTTGGTATAATTGAAGTATG
>JAUSOA010000092.1 GCA_030656435.1 Acholeplasmataceae bacterium
ATCAGAATTATTCAAGGAGAATTCCTAACCTATCTACTCTCTTCAGCAGTTCTTTTTTCAATTCTTTTTTTAATCGCCTATCTTTCACAAAAGATATATAAAAAGGATGCATTAGGTGGAGGAGATGTAAAACTCTTCATCTTTATCGGCTTTATCCTAACGATAGGACAAGGTCTCTTGGCACTCTTTTTGACATCACTTTTCGGATTTGTTTATGGTATGATTAAATTAAGAAAGAAGCATCAAGAATTTCCACTTGTACCATTTATTTTCTTAGGCGTAATGATTTCATATCTTTACGGTCAAGACATAATCAATTGGTATTTAAGCTTATTAAGGATGTGATGAAATGTTAAATAAAAGTTCAGATTTCAGTGTGTTCTTCACAGATAACTCTGTTAGTTTTTTTGAGTTAGCGCCCTTTATCGATCGATCGCGTTATGGATATATGAAATTAGATGCTGGCATCATTGAAAATGGTTATATCAAAGAACCAGAAGCACTACTCAATTTGATGCAGTTAATGTTTAAAAACTATGGCGTCAAGCCTAGAAAAATCACTCATATTATTCATGACCAAAACGTACTCATTCGAGATATTAAGATATCAAGAGAACAACTATCCAAAAAGACAATCGAAGAGTACATCAAAGAACAACAAGGCAAAACACTTTTACTTCCATTTAGTGATTCTTCTATATCTCATGTCGTCCGACATGAGGATGAAAATGAAATTAGAGTCATTGCTGTAATTATGGATTCTAATTTACTTCACGACTATAATGATGTCTATGATCGCTTAAGAGCAAAGGAAGTTAAATTCGAGATTTCTAGTCTTCCCCTTTATGAACAGTACCTAGAAAAAAGTGAATTCAAGGCTTCTAGAACGATGCTTGTTTCTATCTATGAAGGTATGTTTAGTCTCCAAATTGTTGAAGAGCATATTCCTATCTTCAATTTGATTGAAGAAATTGATGGTGGACTTGAAGAATATGATATGATCATTGAAAACTTTGTTGAGCGTATCGCAAACTATTACAAGTACAACATGAGAAAGGGTAAACAAGAGATTGAAAATGTTGTTTTCTTCAATTTCAATCCAGATTTATCGATAACTCAACTCGAAATAGGGCTTTGCAAGAATTTAAAGAACTATAAAGCGAAGGTTTGTGATTTTTATGTCGAAGATCCAATGTCTAAAATTTTACCGTTTGAGTGTATGCTTCCCTATGCTTTCGCGAAGAATAGAAGAAATGCATCCCCAGTCAAGTTTGACTTCAAGCTTGATCGAGTTAAGCAACTCAATTTATATGCCAACTATTTAATGATTGCTGCGTTTTTCATCGTTTCAGCAACATTACTCATCTATATTCCATATTTCTCATTGAATGAAGAAATTAAAATCGAACAAAATAATGTCAACGCACTACATAATCAATTACAGGTTTTAATCGAAGAAACACCCACAGCCCCAACATTTTCAATTATTCAACAAAACTATAGTAATGCTTATCAATATCTAATGAGTCAAGAAGTCGACACAAAGTCATTTATGCTAGATTTGATTTCAGAGCTGAATAGTAATGTTTCACTTGAAAGCTATCAAATTAAGAGTCAGTCTAAGGAGATTGTGCTTGTTTTACGAGGGAATACACAGTTTGATTTATTTGAATATATGATAGAAGTCTATGAAACATTTGGAATTACTGCTAACGTCGAAGATGATACGAGATGGATTTCTGCTGAACCGACCTATAAGTTCAACAACCCACAACAGGTGGAGGTGACAATCCGATATGCGTAAATATGACGTTTTTGGTAAAAAGATTAGTCAAGCTAAGTTTTTATACATCATATTCTTTGTCTTTCTCGTCGTCATTGGTGGATACTTCGGTGTGATTCGACTTCAGCAATCCAGACTAGACGCTCTCAAGGATGAGGAAAGAAGCATTCAAAGACAAATCAATTTACTTTTGCAAAGTGGACAAACAGTCAACTATTATACAATCGATGAATTGATTCCTTATCTTCCCAGCTCATTTGATCAACAAAGCATCGCGAATACCTTAGAGTATGTAAGAAATATTTCAGGACTAGCGAATTCTATCGATTACCACATTACTTATAATCCACTTGCAACCTCTCCATTTACAGACCCACTTCCTGCAAGTATTAAGTTTGTAAGCCTAACCATCTCCATGCAAATCGAAGAACCACTCTTAATTTTAGACTATATTGAAAATCTATATGCAGAGGATTTGATCTTTTATATCAGACAGGTGAATGTAGCCTACACTATTGATGGTACTGCTTTAATTCAAATGCAAGTCTTTACATTTTATAATGATGTAAACCCATAAAATAACTAAATCACTCAGTAAAGCACCGAATTCGGTGCTTTTCTTTTCATGACATTGGTTATCAATACTTTAAGTAATTTATCATACATGATATAATATTTTATAGGGAGGATTTTTCAGATGATTGATATTCTTTTATCCGTAGGACCAATTCGCTTTGATTTTTCTACATTTGTTAGCTTTCTCATTGGGTTAAGCTTCGGTTTTTTACTTTTACTACTGATTTATTTATATGCAGTTTTAAAAAGTTTAAACAAGGGGTTGAAGCTTAGAGGTGCAGATGAGCAAGATATCGATGAAGAGGAAATCAAGTGGCTAATTGAGGATGCTCAAAAGCAGTTCAAGGATAAAGAAACCAGACATGCAATCGGTTATCATAAATATTTATTACAACTAACTAGAGAACTTTCAGTGGATATCGCTAAGAAATTTTACCCTAAATCGAAATATCCTTATTTAGAGTTAACCATTGATGAAACACTACGACTTAATCACTATATAACAGATCGACTTGAAGAACTCCTGCAAGGAAGAATCTTAAGACTC
>JAUSOA010000093.1 GCA_030656435.1 Acholeplasmataceae bacterium
TAATATATTATCATGAAGTTCTAAGTTTGTAAAGGGTCAACAAACATTTTATTTCTCCGTGAAAAAAAATAATTTGTCATAATCTATAGATTTCATAGTAATGGTTGTATAAAGGGTATATAACAGACAGTTCTCACAATGACAGTACAAATTAAGGGGTCAAGGGCCCTAATCATTAATCTGATAAACTTAATGAAATTTATCAAAAAAACCTGAAATATCGTTAAAATTATAAAGATATAGGTTCAGTTTACATTGTCTTATCTAAGCTGTTTTCATAGCCACATACATGCCTTTCATCAGGATAGACAGTTGTAAATAATGGGACCGTGTGACTTTAATAACATAGATATGCAAATTAAGTATTTAAATGCAATTTTGCTTGTACTTCTTTAAATAGGAACCATAATTTTGTATTCGCAATAAAAAATAAAAAATAAAACAAAGCATATTTTTCAAAAATTAAATAATCAAAAGTTCAATTTTCATATATAAACATACAACTCACAACAATTTCAAAATCTACAAAATACTACTGTGAAAACGCTTTATGAAAATGATAACTTGCTATTGAATTATCAAGAATTACTTAGTATAATTAAAATATAATAATTTAATCTTGCTATAGAGAGCGTAGAGTTAAGCCCAACAAAAAATACATTTTTGTTTGTGGCTTTTTTTGTGGAGTAACTTTAGAACAGTCTAAAGAAAAAATATAATAGGAGGATTTACTGTGAAAAAAAGAGTTTTAGTAATGCTATTGGTTTCTCTTGGCTTAATTTTGTTAAGCGGAATCTTTGCATCCATGCTTCAGTCAAACTTTTACAGGGTAGAGGTTATCGACATTCGTGAAAACTTTGGTGATAATGTACAATATAGTGCATTGCTTTATAAACCCAGAGACGCTGCTGAAGATAACAAGCTACCAGCTGTAGTTTTAAGTCATGGTTATTTAAACAACCGTGAACTTCAAGCTCAAAATGCAGTTGAACTAGTTAGACGTGGAATCATTGTCATGACAGTTGACCGACTCGGTCACGGTCATAGTGCACTACCAGCTGGTGTGACAGCGTCACTCACTGGTAACTCAAAGGGTATGATCAATGCGGTTGAATGGCTATACAAACAAAATTATGTAGACCAATCTAAAATCGGTATTTCTGGTCACTCCATGGGTGGATTCGATACTGCAATGACATTATCACACTATGCAGGACTTGAAACCACAGCTAAAAATGCTTCATTTACTGCACAAGGTGTAACAGCAGCAACAGCAACCCCAGAACAAATAGCAATTGCAGTGGCAGCTGGCAATGCAGCAAATAAGGTAGATGCTGCACTTATCCAAGCTTGGTCATCATTTTATGGTGCACCATCAAGAACTAAGGTAGGTAACTTAGCTGCGAAGTATGATGAGTTCTTCTACAAACAATCTACACCAGGATCAGAGGCTGCAATTTATAATGCAACTCTAAATCCGAATGATCCAAACTTTGCAAATGACACACAATATGAATACTTACCAAAAGATTTTTACAAGTCTCCAAATGCACTTAATTTTATTAAGACTATCAATCCTGCATTTGCAGGCACTGAAGTTACATTAGGTACTTATTATACTGCGACTGGTACTGTTTCATTTACTCACTCAAATCCATCGAATCAACCATTTAGAGTGATTTATCAACCCAATGAAATACACCCAAGAAACCATTTTTCTACAGAGAGTGCTGGATATGTAACAACGTTCTTCTATGCAGCTTGGGGAATTCCTACTGGTCATGATTATATTGCTCCTTCAAACCAAATTTGGTGGGTTAAAGAAGCCTTTAACTTTATTGGTCTCATCGGATTCTTTATGCTATTATTACCTCTAGCTACTTTATTACTCGATACGAAGTTCTTTGAATCCTTAAAGGGAGCACCAAAAGAGGCTGCTTCACTTGTGGATTGGAGACGTTATGTAGTCTTCTTTGGATCTGGTACAATCGTTACACTCTGTGCAGGATTCTTAATTCGTTACTTCTATCTTGACAAATGGGGATGGGGAACAAGATTCTTCCCATTAACCGATCGCTTCCCACAACCAACAACAAATCCTGTTGTTGTCTGGGCGGTAGCCATCGGTATTATCTCCATATTAGTTTATATACTTGGATATCAACTATATGGTAAAAAAGCAGGCGATCAACCTTTGTTAGACCTTAAGATTACTAAACCTAACTTCTGGAAGACAATTATGTTAACATTTACTATTATCGCAGGCTTATATGCAACCTTATTCTTTGTAGACTGGGTTTTCAAGACTGACTTTAGAATTTGGACATTCAATATTCGTACATTCGAACCTATTAAGTGGATGACAATTCTAAGATATGCATTGCTATTTGGATTATTCTATTCGATGAATGCATTTATTAATGCACAAAATAGATTTAAGAACCTACCAGAATGGGCAACCATTTCAATTACATCATTCTTTACTGTATTTGGTATCTTCTTAGTGATGATGATTCAATACATTACATTTAGAACTACTGGTGCATTATGGCAATGGGATATGGCTCTTGGTTATATCGTATTATTCCCAATTATTCCTATCTTAGTTCTTGCTCAAATATTTGCTAGAAGACTTTATTTAATGACTGGTAATATTTGGTTAGGTGCATTTGTTAACACCCTACTCTTCACAATCATTACTGTTGCAAATACAGCTACAAACTTTAACTACATTCTATTCTAAGATATAAAGCAAAATGAGGGTGAATCTGAAAAAGATTTACCCTTTTTTTGTTTTTTGTGAAATGTTATGGTTGTTTAGTACTATCTACTTATCATTATAAGAATTAAAGTTCTACCATGTTATTTGGTATCATTCTAATAGAAGGCGCACTTTTACCCCTATTTATATCCTAATTTATAAAGTCATGTAACATTCCTTTAGTTTATGATTAACAATTGATATAATGACCCTGTAATCATAGGAGGTACATTTTGAAAACAATTCATATCAATCAAACGATTCAAAGCTTGGTTTCAGAAAATCCAGAAATCAAAGATATCTTATTTGAATTAGGATTTAGAGATATCGTCAAACCTGGCATGATTCAAACTGTTGGAAGATTTATGACCCTAAAGAAGGGTATTGAACATAAAAACATCTCACTAGAAACAGTGAAAAATGCATTTAAATTAAAGGATTTTATCATAGCGGAGGAAAATAATGAGTGAGTTTATCAATAATGTCGAACACCGACAAAGACTATTAAAGGAAATCATCAAAAGCTTACATGATGGAACTAACCTTGAAGATGCTAAAAAAGAATTCAAAAAGCATTTCAACGAGGTTTCAACTGCTGAAATTTCGATGATGGAGCAAGCCCTTATTAAAGAAGGTATGACAGTTGCTGAGGTTCAAAATCTTTGCGATGTGCATGCTGCAGTATTTGAAGGATCTATTTCTGATATTCATTCAACAAAGGATCATACAAAGGTGCCTGGTCACCCAGTTCAAGTATTCATAGAAGAAAATGAACGAATCGAAAAACTAATCCTTGAAGAAATCGAGCCTTTTCTCAAAGAAACTGGTAAATATCCTGAATTAATGCTTAGAGTCGGATATGATAGACTATCAGAGATTCATAAGCATTATGCAAGAAAGGAATACTTATTCTTCCCTAATCTTGAAAAGAAGGGAATCGATGCTCCACCAAAGGTCATGTGGGCAGTCGATGATGAGATTCGTAGTGAAATCAAAACTATTCTTAATGATTTAGGTCAAATAGACCATGATATCGATGCTATCAAAAAAAATATCACCAATAACTTAAAGAAAATTAGAGATATGATCTTCAAAGAAAATAGCATCCTAATCCCCTTACTGATCGAAACACTCGCATTCTTTGATTGGGTGGTTGTAGATAGCTCATCAGATGAAATTGGATATTTCATCGAAGCACCCAAACAAAAATGGACCGATAAGAAAAATCCAGATCCAGTCCAAAATATAGAACCAGCAAAAGAAAAAGTCACTGGTGAGGTTTCATTTGATGCTGGATCTTTACTTCCTCACGTCTTAAATCAAATGCTAAACACCCTGCCCTTTGATATGACTTTTGTAGATGCTGATGGCTATGTGAAGTATTTCACTCAAGGAAGTGAGAGAATATTTGATCGTCCAATCACAATCATTGGACGCCATGTCAGCATGTGTCATCCTCCAGCAAGCGTACATATCGTTGAAGATATCGTTGAAAGCTTTCGATCTGGAAAAAAGGATAATGAAGATTTTTGGATTCGAATGAAGGATTTGTTTGTCTATATTAGATACTTTGCTGTAAGAGATAAGGATGGTACTTATTTAGGAACACTTGAGGTCACTCAAAATATAAAGCCAATAACCGAACTCGAAGGCGAGAAAAGATTGGTATCTAAAGCGTAATGCGTATTATATTTATCGTATTAGGCACTATATCTCTTGTAGTAGGGATTATCGGTATTATCGTACCACTACTTCCAACAACACCGTTTTTACTTTTGACTACCTATTTTTATGCAAAGGGTTCAAAGAGATTTCATGATTGGTTTATTTCTACAAAGTTATATAAAAAATATTTAGAATCATTTGTTCAAAATAAATCGATGACAAGAAAACATAAGTGGACATTATTAATCACTGTAGATTTGATGTTAATGACCACTTTTATCTTTCTTGATAGTATTGCTGTTAGAATCTTAATCGTTTCCT
>JAUSOA010000177.1 GCA_030656435.1 Acholeplasmataceae bacterium
AACTTGAGTCCAAGTCTTCTGTGATTTCATATATTTTCAGAATTTATAGAAAAATAACTCGAAAAATCAAAAATAAAAAGCCAATTTTGAAGTTCAGCAATATACTGGAGTTTCAAAACTAGCTTTTATCAACAGTCTGAAGGTCTAATTAATCTTAGACCTTTTTGTTTATCCATAAAATAAATTCCCTAAACATTTTTCGCCAAGCGAGTTCATTATGTACATCATCAGTTTCAATATAGCAAATATCTTGAACTTGCTTTTTTTCTAACAATTCTTTAAAATTTCTACTGTTTTTTATATAGATTTGATTGAAATTCTTATCGGCTTCATTTGAGCTTTCTCTTCTTCCAATCGATATGAAATATCTTTGGTTTCTATCTATTTCACAAGAATTCA
Organism: Acholeplasmataceae bacterium; assembly: GCA_030656435.1. Lineage (GTDB taxonomy): Bacteria > Bacillota_I > Bacilli_A > Acholeplasmatales > Acholeplasmataceae > Peloplasma. Next base: position 400 of record JAUSOA010000177.1, read on the forward strand.
AAAAGCCAATAAAATCTTCCTCATTAAACCAAGAAGCCAGTGAAAAAATACCGACAACTGAAAAGACATTGGGAAATTTTGTTGCAATATATGCAGATATATATGCACCCATTGAGCTTCCTGCAATCATGGTATGCCTATAATCAGGTATCGTTCTATATTTTTTATCAATTAAAGGCTTCACATGATTGACAACAAAATCAGAATATACATCACCAAGCCCACCTGTATCAATTGCTGTGATTTTTCTTACCTCAGGTACACTTTTCCAGGGTGAGTACTCAAATAGCCTTAAATCAGAGTTATCAATACCGACAACTATCACTGAATCTAGATTAAGGTCCTTTAATGTTTCATCAATACCCCAAGAATGGTTGCCATAAGCAGTCTCATCTTCGAATAAATTCTGACCATCATGCATATATAAAACAGGGTATTTTTGATTGGAATTTTCATAGCCCTTTGGTAGAAGAATGCGAATACATCTAGCTTCTTTTGAAGTAATGATTGGAAGTAATTCGAGTTTAATAGTTTTCATAATTTCGCCTCTCTTTCATTTCATTTTATCATACTAGATATTTCTTTTCTATTGCCAATAAAATTATGGTAAAATTAGAATATACGTAGGAGGTACATATGAAACACACGAACTACGCAAATACAAATAAATCCATCAATCGATTAGGCTTTGGCTCATGGCAGCTAGGCAATACTGACTTTTGGGGACACATGTCAATTGAAGACGGTGTTGAGCTTGTCAATTATGCAATCCAAAAAGGGATTCATTTTTTCGATACTGCTCCAGGATATGCTGCAGGTATTAGCGAAAGAATTTTAGGTATGGCAACATCTGAACAAAGAGAAAGTGTAGTCATCAATACAAAATTGGGACATACTGCCGATGGAGAAACTGATTTTTCAGTATTTTCCCTTAAGGAACAAATATATGATAGCATGGAAAGACTTCAAACAACATATATTGATTCTGTCATGCTACACAATCCAGGAATGGATATTTTAGAAGGAAAAACACTTCACTTCCAAGAATTAAAGAAGCTTAAGGAAGAAGGTATGATTAGAGCATATGGTGTCTCTATTGATACCTATGAAGAATTGAAGGCTGTTATCGACAATTTAGAAGTCGATGTTGTTGAAATCCTCTTCAATATTTTCTTTCAAGAACCAGCAAGATTATTTAAAAAAGCTAAAGAAAAAGGTATTTCATTAGTTGCCAAAGTTCCATTGGATTCTGGTTGGTTAACAGGCAAATACGATGAATTTTCTGAATTTGAAGGCATTCGTTCAAGATGGGATGATGAAACCATTAATAGAAGAGCATCATTAGTTAGAGAGTTAAAAACGATTACTGGAGCGAATGACCTTACAAAATATGCAATAGCATTTGTGTTAAGCTACCCAGAAATAACAGCAGTCATTCCAGGTATTAAAACAAAGGAACAACTAGATGATCATTTATCTAATTCTTCATATAAGATAGATGCCAAAGTTAAAAATGAGTTCATTGATTTATACAAAAGACGGATTCAAAAAGACCCTCTATATTGGTAATTAACAGCCCTATAAAGCCAATTCAAGCAATACTTGAGAGCATTAAATTGCAACTCAAGTAATAATTGATAGGCTTTTTATTTATGAAGACATATAATGAAATCATCAAACCAGAAAGGGTGATTATTATGTTTGATATGAGAGTAATCGGAAGAAAGATTTCAGAATTAAGAAGAAAGAAAAATATGACTCAACTTGAGCTCGCAGATTTATTAGGTATTAGTTATCAGGCAGTAAGCAATTGGGAGCGTGGCGACTCTATGCCAGATATCTCAAAGTTATCTGAATTATCAAAGATCTTTGAAATTACTATTGATGAATTACTTGGCAACACAAAAGAAACAAAAGCTGTTCAAGAAATTATTGAAACTAATAAAATAAAGCTAAGTGAACATGATTCAGAAACCATTGAAGCCATTATGCCAATGGTAAAACCAACTCAACTTGATGAATCCATGAAGGATGAGAAAAATATTTCCATGGAAATGCTTCTTGCATTAGCTCCCTTCTTAGATGAAGATAAAATTGACGAGATAGCACTTGAAGCATTTCATAGTGGTGCGACCGAGCATTTATTAGGTCTTGCTCCATTTATGTCATCAGAGGTATTATCTAAGTTAGTTGTCAAGGCATTGGATTCAAATGATTTGATGGATCGTTCTTGGTATTCAGGGTTAATTCCATTCTTAGATGAAGAAGCAGTTGACTCCCTAGGAATCAAGATGTATAAGAAGTTTGGCTCTGCGGAGCTTCATGGGCTCGCACCATTTATGTCTGAAGAAGCATTATCTAAGCTTACAATGGATGCTATTGAAAACAATCAAGAAATTGATCAAGAGCTTATAAAAACATTAGTTCCATTCTTAGATGAAGAAGCAGTTGACGCTCTAGGAATCAAGATGTATAAGAAGTTTGGCTCTGCGGAGCTTCATGGGCTCGCACCATTTATGTCTGAAGAAGCATTATCTAAGCTTGCTATGGATGCTATTGAAAACAATCAAGTAATTGATCAAGAGCTTATAAAGACATTACTTCCTTTCTTAGATGAAGATGTGATTGACTTATTGGCAATTCGATTATATAAAAGTAGTGGAGTCGAGCAGGTCATCGAGTTTGCACCTTTCATGAGTGAAGAGGCGATTGAAAAGATTGTCGATGAAGAAATCACTTCTGGAAATTATCAGAAAATAATGGGTCTATTGCCATTCATTGGGGATGGTTTAAGTGAATCTATTTTAAAAAGCATAAGAAAATCGTTTAAGAAGGACTAAATAAGTGGCTGCATACAACTGCAGCCATTTTTTAATTGATCATTTTAGTCTTATGACAAACAAAAAAGACAACTTCATCATATAATAGTAATGTATATTCTTTTTG
>JAUSOA010000104.1 GCA_030656435.1 Acholeplasmataceae bacterium
CCATTGGTTATTTCATTTCCTAAGGAATCACTTTCTAAAAGCTCTAAATCATAAATAGTTGATGCAAATGATGCCTTAATTTGTCGCATCACCGTAAATAGTTGATTGCTAATTGAGTTTATATCCACTAAATCACCTAACCATGAAGTATCATATTCAGTTCCTGTAATATAAGGACTTAAACCCTCAAGATTGAAATTATCAGGTATAAATATACCCTGACCAATTCCCAAGCTCGATGAGAGTGCATAAATTCCAGGATAGGTATGAGATGTATTGTCTTCAAGTCGACTTAAGATATTTTGATTCACCTTATCTCTTGGTATATATTCGATAAAGTTTCTGATGAATTGGTCAGTACCAGAATATGAAGGTCGGAAGCTTCGAAGTGCGAAGCCCTCATAAAACATACCATCTTCAGTCTCAGATATATCATAAAAATCAATGACCTTACCCATATACTGTCCAATCCAACCACCCTGGAAAAAATATGTGAATGGCTTAGCGGATTGGTCATTAGGGTTGGTTGTTGCCATATATTTAAGCATATTTAAAATGACTTCATTGGCCTGCTGCAGGTTACCAAATCCATCAGCCCATGTGCTTGAAAGCTCTGGAGCATTAAAAAACATATTGATTTTATCATCAAAATTGATTAGGTAACCGAAATAGATTCGATCGATTGGATAGGTGACATCACCAGTAAACGCCCATGTGGATGTTCCGGTATGAATTTTCCCAACCATCGCTCCATATGCGTTATAAACGGTCTTGGTGGGTATTGAATTCATATGGATTGTAAATGTTTTTTCTATCGCATCATAATTTGATATTGCACGTATTTTTCCATAGTTAATGGAATTTGAAATGTAGACTTGGTTAAATCCTAATGTACCAAATCTATTTAAATAGACAATCCCAATAATTCCAGAGGCTAAATATTTTCCATATATATTTCCATAGTTGACATTATTGATTATAGAAAGCACACCAATGGAAAGAATTCCGGAGGCTTTTGTTCTAGTTTCATTGGTGATTGTATAGTTTGTTTCTATCGATTCACTCCATGCATAAACATCACCATAATTGATGGTAAACATAATTTTAGCATATTGATGACCAGCACCACTAGTAATGAAGCTTCCATTTTCAAGTCTTTCATTGCGCACAGCAATACCAGAGGCATGACTAATGCCTATAGGACTCAAAGAGATTGCTCGAATGGTTCCATTATTGGCTGAATCCTTAATTTGAGAATAGGCTCCAATCATTAAGTAATTAATTCCAGATATCTCAACTTCGTGTGCAGTGGTTGTGTTTTTGTTTTCTACTTCAATATCACCTAGATTGATGGCATTTGAAATCATTGAGTAATTGTATAAAGCGATTCCTGATGCATAGATATTAGACTTGTAATTACCAACTACATTGATGCTACCGTAATTCATCACATGATCGATATTTCCAATTTTATTTTGAATATGAATATCTTGATTGTCAATTTGATTGGACAAGTAATGATTTGTATTTAAGTTTCTATGAACAATACCTGAAATCTTCAGTTGGTAGATTGAAGATATGCCTTCATTTTGATGGATTGTGATGGACCCACCATTAAATCCATTTTTTGCCGTTTGATCCATACTTACTTCTTCTAAAAGACCTGCAATCATTAATGTTGCTTGTAATAAAGACGAGGAATCTTGATGACGCATTGATAAATCAATATTCCCTTCGTTTCTAAAATGCTCAACTGAAATATTGTTTCCCAAAAACATTCCTGATACTTGAATAAGATTTTGAGTGAATAAATGGTTGGAAGCGAGTGTGATATTTCCTTTGTTATATGCTTGAAGAACTGTTATGCCATTTGATTCTCCTATGATCATCATACCCGCGACTTTCTTTACTAAACTTAAATCACCTGTAATATTTTTCTCATTGAATAGACCATTTAAAGTCCCTGTTCCTTTTTCAATATTTAAAACACCCGCAATCTGAATATCCATACCACTCAAATCAGATTCGTCAAAAGTGGTTCCACTGATTTTAGAAATAGTAAGCAATCCATTATTGGTAATACTATTAAGTTTCAATATTGAATCGGTATCAATGGTTCCTACACCAGATATTTTTATCGATTGGCTCTTGCTGACATTAGCTTGAATCGTTGCTTGATTATAAAAGAAGCTAATATCTTCGCCTAGATCAGTAAGCAAACCAAAAAGACCACCAATATACAAATGGTGAATCATTCCTGCCTCATGGCTCGATAATATATTCCCAAAATTAGCCATTTTTTCAGCGGAAAGAATACTTCCTTTTCCAACGAGTCCTCCAACATAAGTGTATTGATTCTCATACGATAAATAGCTAACACCCGTTATTTGTGAAGCATTGATCACTTCATTTAAGGTAATATCTATTGATTCACCTATGATTCCTGCTACGACTGCGTGAT